>JBAYQF010000269.1:0-2504 GCA_041677325.1 Methanoculleus sp. | reverse complement strand
GAGGTGCATGAGTATCATGGCATTCCTGAAGCGATCACCCTGGATCCTTCACTACGATGCATCCAGCTGCAACGGGTGCGACATCGAGGTGCTTGCATGCCTGACACCACTCTACGACGTGGAACGGTTCGGCATCATCAACACCGGAAACCCAAAACACGCTGATGTCCTGCTGATCACCGGCGGGATCAATGCGCAGAACAGGGAGGTGGTCGAGAACATCTACGAACAGATCCCGGAGCCCAAAGTCGTCATCGCGGTCGGCGCCTGCGCCGCAACCGGCGGCATATTCCGGGAGTGCTACAATATCATCGGCGGCATCGACAAAGTTATCCCGGTCGATGTCTATGTTCCGGGATGCGCGGCAAGACCGGAACAGATCATCGACGGCGTCGTTGCGGCGCTCTCGATCCTTGAGGAGAAACGAGCAAAGATGAATGGGGCAACGCAGGAAAAAAACGACGCGCAGCAGGCGGAACAGGCAGGTGAGAACACATGACAGTGAAAGAGGAGCAGACCATCATCGGCGTTGCGCTGGAGAACCTCCTTTCGGAGGTCGGGAAACTTTATGCCGACGGGTATCGCCTGGTCCAGATCGGGTGTACAGACATCGGCGACTCGTACGAGGTCAATTACTCGTTCGATAAAGGTTATCGGTTCATAAACCTCCGCCTGACCATCAAGCCGGAGACAGAAGTGCCGAGCATCACCGGGACATACTGGGGAGCGTTCGTCTACGAGAACGAGATGCACGATCTCTTCGGCATCCCGGTGACCGGTATCAACATCGACTTCAAAGGAACGTTCATCAGGACGGCGGAGAAGTATCCGCTCAGCGTCACGAAAAGAGGAGGCGACCGATGTCAGAACGTATAATCGTGCCGTTCGGGCCGCAGCACCCGGTGTTGCCGGAACCGATCCACATCGATCTCGTCCTCGAAGATGAGACGGTGGTGGAGGCGATCCCTTCGATCGGCTACATCCACCGGGGGCTCGAACAGCTCGTGCAGAAACGCGAGTATACCGAGTACGTCTACGTGGCGGAGAGGATATGCGGGATCTGCAGTTTCATCCATGCACTCTGCTACTCCCAGGGTATCGAGCATATCATGGAGGTCGAGGTCCCGGATCGGGCGCGTTACCTCCGGACGATCTGGTCGGAGTGCTCACGTCTCCACTCCCACCTCCTCTGGCTCGGGCTCTTTGCGGACAGCATGGGCTTTGAGAACCTCTTCATGCGGTCATGGCAGCTCCGGGAGAGCGTCCTCGACGTATTCGAAGATACTACAGGCGGCCGGATCATCCAGGGCACCTGCAAGGTCGGCGGTGTCAGGCGCGACATCGAGCAGGGGAAACTCGATGAGATGCACCGAACACTCGATCCCTTCGAAGAGAAGTGCCGGGATCTCGGCGATGTCTTCTTAAACGACGAGACGGTGAAATACCGTCTCCAGGGGCTCGGAGTCATCTCAAAGGATGAGGCCTACGCCCTTGGAGCAGCAGGGCCGACCGCGAGAGCGAGCGGGGTCGCGATGGATCACCGCGAGACCGGATACGCTGCTTACGGGGATCTCGGTTTCAAGCCGGTCGTCGAGACAGCCGGGGATTGCTACGCACGGTGTGCCGTCCGGGTCAAGGAGGTCTATGCTTCGATCGATCTGATCAGGAGGGCGATCGAGAGGATGCCCGATGGAGCCATCGATGTCAAGGTGAAAGGAACGCCCAACGGCGAGTACTTCTCCCGTGCTGAACAACCACGCGGCGAGGTTGTCCACTATCTCAAGGGCAACGGCACCAAGCACCTTGTCCGGGCACGTATCCGGACGCCGACACTTGCAAACATCCCGCCGCTCGTGAAGATGCTCCCAGGCGCCCAGCTCGCGGATGTCCCGGTCGTCGTCCTCTCGATCGATCCCTGCATCAGCTGCACGGAGAGGTGAAGGCGGAATGGGAATATTTCAGATGACAAAGACGGTTCTCCGGAACCTTGCAGGCGGCCCGGCCACCCGGCGATATCCAGCGGTGCCGGCACGAACGTCGCCGCTCACCCGGGGGCACGTCGTCTTCGACCCATCCACCTGCCGGTCCTGCAACATCTGTTCACGAAAATGTCCGTGCGAGGCGATCCGGATCGACAAGGAGGCGAATATCTGGGAGATCGACCGCATGCGGTGCATTGCATGCGGTGATTGCGTCGAAAACTGCCCGTTCGGGAGCGTCACGATGGAGCAGGACTACTTCCCGCCGGTGATGGAACATGCAGTGGAGCGCTACACCATCACCTACGTGAAACCCGAGAAACCAGCGAAGAAGCCGGCCGAAGAGAGCACAGACGCGTGAGGAGAGGGAGGCAGGAACTTCCTGCCGATCTTCTCCGGAACCTTTTTTTATCTGAAATTGCCCGTTCACTTCCGCACCAGCGGATGCACCATGTGGATGATATCGTAGGTATGGCTCGGGTAAGCCCACGGGATCGCGTCCAGCGTGAGGTCGGCCGCCGTCAG
>JBAYQF010000268.1:0-2526 GCA_041677325.1 Methanoculleus sp. | reverse complement strand
GCCCGGCAATCATTTGCCGGCATCTGGGAAAGCACCGCCGGAGGAGAGTTCAACCCGCCGCTTTTTTACTGGCTGGAACACGGGATGCTCGTCTTCGGAGAGAGTGAGTTCGTGCTCCGGTTCCTCCCCGCACTCCTCGGCGCTCTGACCATCCCGGTTGTATATCTCATCGGGAAGGAGTTCCGGGACAGAAACATCGGGATCATCGCCGCAGCCCTCCTCACGTTCTCGCCGTTCCATATCTTCTACTCTCAGGAAGCCCGGGCATACGCCCCGATGCTCTTCTTCTTCTCCCTCGCCCTTCTCTTCTACGTGAAGGCAACCCGGTCGGATGAGGCTCGCTCATGGCTCTTCTTCGGCCTCTTCTCCGCGGTCGCCTTCTGGATGCATTTTTACGCCATCGTGCCGGTCGCCGTCCTCATCCTCCACGCCCTGGTCACCCGTGCAGGCGACCTCCGGATCGACCTCCGGAACGGAAAGAACCTCGCGCTGGCACTCATCGCCTTCATCATCGCCACCCTCCCCCTCCTCATCGTCACGGTCAACCTCTTCTTCGTGAGGACATCCTCCGCTCCGACATTCGGTATACAGGGGCTCGATGTCATCTACCAGACGCTCCTGCAGATATCGGGCTTCAACGATCTCATCATGGCGGGATTCATCGTCCTCTTCCTGATAGGCATCGCCATCACCTGGCGCAATGACCGGAACGGGGCGCTCCTTCTTCTCTTCATGATGGTTCTCCCGCTCGTGGCAAGCCTCCTCCTCTCCTCAAGGATGCCGATGATACCTCGCTATCTCATCTATCTTCTCCCGGTCTATTTCGTCGGGATTGCGTCGGTGTACCCCGGATTCTATGCACTTGTCCGTGATAGAAGGGCGGTATACATCGCTATCGCGGTGACGGTCCTCATCAGCGCACCCTTCCTATCGACCTATTACGCGACGCCCCAGAAGAACGATTGGCGGGGATTCTCTACGGAACTCAGCGGGTTGACGGGAGAAGGAGACCTCATCGTCGTCCTGCCGCCGTACATGGCGCAACCGCTCGACTACTACTACAGCAACACGACCGACGGGACCCTCGAACTCGGGGCGAATACCGGAAAGGATCTCGAGGTGATCCGGGACCAGTATCCGGATCGACGTGCGTTTTATGTGGTGACCGCCGACATCCTCGCAGTGGATCCAACCGGAGATGCGCTGGGCTGGCTCAATGAGAATGCGGAGTTCGCCGGGCAACGTATGGGGATCTATCTCTTTGTCTCTGCTTGAGGAGGGGAGTGCAACGACCGACACCTATGACATGACGGTGATCATACCAACCTTCAACGAGGAGGGGAACGTCGCCGCGATCATCGATGTTGTCGGCGGGGTCTTTCAGAGGAGCGGCATCCGCGGCGAGATCCTGGTGGTCGACGACTCCTCAGGAGACCGGACGATCCCGATCGTCGAAGAGATCGCGGGCCGGAACGGCAACGTGCGGTTGATCGTGCGAAAAGAGGACCACGGCCTCTCCCAGTCGGTCGTCGAGGGATTCCAATCGGCGCGCTCGGATATCCTGCAGGTCATCGATGCCGATTTCTCGCATCCGCCTGAACTCATCCCGCGTTTTTACGAAGTGATACGGGATGGGGCGGACATCGCCATCGGAAGCAGGTATATGAAAGGCGGGAATATCGAGCAGTGGCCGCTCAAACGCCGGATCATATCCCTCGGGGCCACGGCGTTCGGGCGCATACTCTTTCCGGAGGTCACCGATCCTGTGAGCGGATTCTTTGCTGTTCGGCGCGATGTTGTCTCCGGTGCTCCGCTTGCGCCCCGGGGGTACAAGATCCTGATGGAGGTTCTTGGCAAAGGGCAGTGGCATTCGTTTGTTGAGATCCCCTTCATCTTCAAAGATCGCGAGGAAGGAGAGAGCAAACTCAGGCTGGATACAATGGTGGATTACCTCCGGCAATGCGCAGGCATCGCCCGCTTCACGGTAACCCGCCGGGCGGGGCCGGTCTGGGATGAGTGGCTGAAGATCCTCCGGTTCGGTTTCGTCGGACTCTCCGGCATATTTGTTAACACAGGGCTCCTCTATGCCCTGACCGAGATTACCGGCCTCTATTACCTCGTCTCCGCCGTAATCGCGATCGAAGTCTCGATCGTGAACAACTTCATCTGGAACGACATATGGACGTTCAAATCAGAACGAGATCTCAGGTTCGGGCGGAGGATCTCGCGGTTCGGGTCGTTTCAGGCAGTTTCGATGGGCGGGCTTGCCATCAATATGGGTATCCTCTACCTCCTCGCGGAGGTTGCCGGAGTCTACTATCTTGTTGCGAACCTGATTGGAATATTCGTTGCATTCGTCTGGAACTATATAGTGAACCGGCATATCACATGGATGACCCGGTGAAAAGTATCGTTCTTCCGGCATAGAGGGTATTAGGAAGAGGGGATGGGAAACAGGCCGCCCGGGCCGGAAGGCAAGCCCCTCCTCCTTCAGCGAACAAAGGTTTTTTGAAGGTGCCGGAGTAT
>JBAYQF010000267.1:0-2540 GCA_041677325.1 Methanoculleus sp. | reverse complement strand
TCCCCCGGATCTCTTCCATATCTCCGGCATGAGGCCACTACTGATGCAGAGAGTATATGGTTTGTAAACGGCGGAGGAGATTGCAGGAGACACTGAGAAAAGGTCTGAGAGAGGAGTCCAGGGCGATTTCCGTCGTCGGGGTCACCGGGTGATACGTGGCGATAACCGACGGAAACCAGCAAGTCGTCGCACGATGCCCGGCTACTCCTCCTCCCGCAACTCCATCACCCGCAGAACATCCGTTCGGGTCACGATCCCGATCAATTCGCCGTCAGCGACCACCGGGACTCTCCCGATATTCTGACCGGTCATGATCCGGAGGGCATCGAGAAGCGGCGCCATCGGCGGGAGGGTGGTCGGGTTCCGGGTCATGACGTCGCGCACCCGCATCGCCTCCCGGTCTATCGGCGATATTTTATGGACATCGGCGAGGGCGACGATCCCGACGAGCGCCCCTCGCTCAATCACGGGGAAGCCGAGATGCTTCGTCTCGTACATCATCTCCAGCAACCGGGTGAGCGTCGTCTCCGGATCAACGGTGATGGCGGGGGTGTTCATCGCATCCGCCACGGTGACGTCCTGGAGCAGGATGTTGTAGCGCAGCGACGTCGCCTCCTGGCTCGCCCCGATGTAGATGAAGAACGCGATGATGATCAGGATGGGGTTTAAGAGCAGGAACCCGACGATCCCGAAGAGGACGGCAAACCCTTTCCCGACGTCGGCGGCGATCCGGGTCGCGCGGGAGAGCGGCATCCGGCGGGCGAGCCATGCACGGAGCACACGCCCGCCATCCATGGGAAACGCCGGGAGAAGGTTGAACCCGAAGAGCAGAACGTTCAGGAGCCCGAGGTAGCCGAAGGTGAATATGAGGGCGCCCGCAGCACCCGGGTCGGGGACGACCGCCGCAAAGACGTAGACGAGAACGCTGCAGACGATGCCGACCGCAAGGCTCGTCAACGGCCCTGCGAGCGCCATGGGAAGTTCCACCTTTGGATCCGGCATCGTCTCCTCCATCTGCGAGACTCCCCCGAGGATGAGGAGCGTGATGCTGTGAATCTCGATCCCTTTCGCCTTTGCTATGAGCGAGTGTGCCATCTCATGGATGAATACACCGATAAAGAGGCCAAGCGCGACGATTGTCCCGAAGATGTAGGGATTGAACCCCGCCGTGATCAGCACCGGGTTGATCGGAACACCGAAGAGAGCCTCGATCAAACTGATCGTGAGCGTGATCTGGCTCCCGATGATCCAGGCGAAAAGGGGAATCACCAGGAGGAAACTCCAGTGCAGTTTGACCGGAATCCCGGCCAGATTTCCGATCTGTAGCGACGCTTCCATGAGAAAGAGTATCTTTTTATCGTTTATAGTAATATACTTTCAGAGAGGATACCGATGAGAACACAGATCACAGAGATGTTCGGGTTGCGTGTCTATACCGAACGAGCTGTCTTTATCGGGAGCGTCGACGATGTCGTGCTTGATGTAGACCAGAAGAAGATCGCATCCCTTGCGGTTGGCGAGCTCAATCCCGAGATAGGTGAGATTAAAGGCTACACCGGGCTGCAGATTCCCTTCCGTATCGTGAAGAGTGTCGGGGATATCATCATCGTCCGCCACATCCCCGGGCTCTTCAAAGCCCCTGAGAAAGAAGACTGACCACGATGCCCGGGGCGCCCCGTCGATACAATATGGATATCAGAGATCGCGAGATCTTCTCGAACCTCACGATCTTCCCCCCTATTTTCATCCGGCTTGACGGCCGAGCTTTTCATCGCCTGGCATATACGCTCGGTCTCACAAAACCGTTCGATCCCACATTCAACGAGAACATGCGGTCGGTCTGCCGCTACCTCCTCACTGGAAGCGGCCTTACCCCTGCGTTCGCCTACACCTTCTCCGACGAGATCAGCCTCTACTTCCCGGCGCTGCCGTTCTCAGGGCGAGTGGAGAAGCTCGTCTCCGTGACCGCCGCCGTTGCCGCGAGCAAACTCACGATTGAATTCGGGTGCACTGAGCCCCTTGCGTTCGATGCCCGGACGATCCCCGCCTCTCCGGAATTTGCTGTCGAGTACCTCGTATGGCGCCAGAACGAGGCGTGGCGAAACCACATCAACGCCTACTGCCAGAACGCACTCGTCGAGGAGGGGATGACCCCCCGGGAGGCGGCCGCGGCGCTCCGGGGGATGCAGTCCGGGGCGATGCACGAGTTGATGTTTGAGCGTGGCGTCAACCTGGCGGAGACGCCGGCCTGGCAACGGCGCGGCACGCTCCTCTACCGGGAAGCGTGCATAAAAGAGGGGTATAACCCCCTGACGGGGGAGACGGTCGAGGCTGCGCGGACCTGTATCCGGGAACCGGAAGAGACGCCTCTTTTCTCCACACCGGAGGGCGTTGCCCTGATCCGGTCACTCACCGGCGCGTGAGATGCCGATCCGCATCTGCACGCCTTCCACGTCCCAATCCTTATCGAGGGCGAAGGATTCCGCCGGCCGCTCCTCGTTGCTCCGGATAGTGAGGGCCGCCGCCCGCACCTCGCCGGC
>JBAYQF010000266.1:0-2544 GCA_041677325.1 Methanoculleus sp. | reverse complement strand
GCCGTTACGTATAATGAACCGCCGGTGGAGGTCTGGATCGAGTACGCAAGTTCAAATGAAAATCATTATATCATGGTGCGCGACAATGGCATCGGTATCCCCCGGGGAGATATCGAATCGATCTTTGAGCCGTTCTACACCGGAGGCTCCAGTCAGGAACACAATGGAGGCAAAGCCGGTCTTGGGCTCCCGGTCGCAAACAAGTATGTCCAGTTGCATGGGGGTGACATAACGGTGACGAGTGAGGTAGGTAAAGGGAGCACCTTCACCATCAGGATACCAAGGGAGGTATAAGACTGTGGGAGAGAAGATCATGGTCGTCGATGACGACCTGCCGACGCTGGAAGTAATGGAACTGCTGCTCAGGAAGATCAACCGTGAACCGCTCCTGGTTCATAACGGATGGGATGCGCTCCGGGCGATCAAGAAGGAGAAGCCTGCGCTCATCATCCTCGATGTGATGATGTCGCCCATAGATGGATGGCAGTTCCTGGAAGAACTCAGGCGGAACGATGAGTACAGGGACATCCCGGTTCTGCTCTTCACTGCAAAACACGTCTGGCCGGAGGAGTATTCGAGATACAAGGATGACATCGTCGGCGTCCTGGAAAAACCCATCTCTCTTGCCGAATTGAAGGGAGCCCTGGAGAAGGCCCTCCAGGAGGATTCATCCTCCGGCGCCCACTACGCCCCGGAACTCAAGCCCTGATGAACCGTCCTGCTCTTGAGGCTCCTTCTCTGCCGGGCAACTTCCGTGCCGTAGCCCGGCCATGGGTATTCATCCTGCCGGTATGACCGTGAAATATGAAAGACGGCCGGTTCGTGTTTTCAGAATTCGGGAGCCTTTTGCTCTCTTGTGGTGATACAGCGGTAGCAAAAGCAGCAGATCGGCCTGGTGGGGCGGGATACACGGATCGTTCTTCTGCCGTCAGGTTTTTGTGGTGTGACCTGCATGAGGGGGAACCCCCCGCTCTCCCGGCAGCAGGGTGATCGGAGTGTTTCGCCATCCGGCCGGATGATACCCGTGCCGATAGATCTGCGGGGCTATGGAGGGAGATGAAATGGCCCAGTTCAAACCGTTTGGTATGGAGAGTATACCGCTTGAGGAGCAGCCCCTGACCTGGAAGGATATGTCGCCGGCCCCGTACGATAAAAGGACGGTCGACCCCTACACCCGGACCCGGGTCATCCTTATGAACGGGATCGAGAACAACGCCGTCCTGATGTCGCATGTCATCGCGCGGATGCACCCCGACCCCGAGGTGAAGAGGTCGATCGCCATGATACGGCGGGCCGACTCCCAGCAGCAGGTGGCGGTCAACTGGCTCAACCCGGCCGATCAATCGGTCATCGAGACGACGCTCGGCTACGAGCAGGTGGCGGTCGACCTCACGGCGAACCTGGCGAAGAACGAGCCGGACCCGTATGTGAAGCAGACGCTGGACTTTGCGCTGCTCGAAGATTTCGACCACCTCTACCGCTACAGTTGCCTCTACGACTACATTGAGGGCGGCAACTCCGAGGCGATCGTCCAGGGCCTGACCGAGGTCAAACCCGGCCGCCCGACGAGTATCGAGCACCGCCATCCGGATGACTCGACGCGCAGGCACTACGACAAGGACACGGCCGATATCAAGACGAAGATGAACTACATCACGATCGTCGCCGGCGAACAGCAGACGATGCTCTTTTACCGGGCGCACGGGTTCATGTACCCCGACGATATCGCACGGCAGCTCTACGCCGAGATCGCGGAGATCGAGGAACAGCATGTCTCCCAGTATGAGAATCTCGGCGATCCGCGAGAGACGATGCTTGAGAAGCTGGCGCTGGTCCAGCTCAACGAGGCATACCTCTACCATTCCTATGTACAACAGGAGAGCGATCCGCGGATCAAGGGGATCTGGGAGACGTATATGAAGATGGAGATCGCTCACTTCAACGAGTGTGCACGGCTCATCAAAAAGGTCGAGGGGCGCGATATCCGCGACATCGTGAACGCAGACGTCATCGAACCCCTCGTCACTTTCGAGTCGAACAAGGACTACGTCAACCGGGTCCTCGATGAGCAGCTCGATCTCATGCCGAACAACAGGGAGTACGTGCGGATACAGGACCTCCCTGATGACTGGGCGAGCTTCTCCTACCAGGCGAAGGTGAACGCGAAAGGCGTTCCGAGTGAGGAGATCGTCTCAAAGGTGGGCCGGGATCTTGCACAGCGTGATCAGGTGGAGAAGATCCGGCAGGTCAAGCAGGAGATGGCCCGCCGGGTCGAGAAGGGCATGGCCGCGGTGCCGGCCCGGTGAACATACGGCGAAGGCTGATGTGCGGGTATCGGTGCGTTTTACACTCGCTGCTGCCTGCCCCGGGGGGTGAGCTGGAAGGCTGCACCCTCCCCCGGGCGTTCGTGGGGTTCTTGCGGTTTTATGCACCTGTCGGGTATGTCTCGAACGATATATTTATTATATTGTGCGCATATGAGTAATATGTTACACCAGAGGTGAAGAAGAGATGCCAGGATTTGATGGTACCGGGCCCCGTGGT
>JBAYQF010000265.1:0-2561 GCA_041677325.1 Methanoculleus sp. | reverse complement strand
GCAGGAACTCCTCGAACCGGATGAACGCCTCGTTCGGGAGGAAGATGTCGTAGATCCGGTTGATCCCCTCCTCGCAGAGTTCAGTATCGGAGAGATCCGAGGTTGCATGGTAGTGGTGGCACCCGATCGCCTCGATGACGTCGTGGGTGAGGTTTGCCCCCGTCGAGACGAGCACGTCGATATACCCCCTCTCGATGAGGTCGGTGACGATACCGCCCATCCCCCCGGGCACCATGGCGCCCGAGAGGCCGAAGAACTTCAGCGCTTTCTCGTCGCGGAGCATCCGTTCGTAGATGTTGACCGCCTGCCAGAGCGATCCTCCGTTGTAAGCTCCGGCTTTCCCGATCTCGTCGACGAGTTCGCCGACCGTCATTCCCGGGCGCACCCGTGCCTGCTGAACCGCATCCCCGTATTTGAAGGTCATGTACTGTTACACCAGTTGTATGATGTATTGGTATTCATGCACGATAATGGATCGTCCTTCAGCGGATGGGTGAGTTCCTTTGAAAAAAGGTATGATGTTGCAGGAGCCCGGAGATCGGACTTCTGCAGCCAGACAGGGGATGACTGGCTATTCGACACGGGATGATCCCGCTCGTCCCACCGTGTCGGGGTCCGGTGTGCCCGGACATCTCGTTAGAGAGCGGACTTTTGGGCCGGAAACGGAGAAGTGTCCGGAATGTTTCCTTCGTCTTCGTTCCGTGCATACCCGGTTGCGGACCCGTACGGCCTGCCACAGGTCTCCGTCCGTCATGGGTGGCACCGTTGCGGGCGGAGATGCCGGAAGGCGCGTACGTTCGCTGCCGATAGTCGGCACGGGATCACCAATGTGTAAGTTAACTCACAAAAGTTATAAATCTTTTTTTGTAAAGTTCATTCGCTTTACGCGATGGAGGAATGGATCGCACTCGCGGCAGGATTGAAGCACATTCTCCTCCCATGCAGGCACACCGCGCACCAGCGGGCGTGCAAGGTGCCTGCGGGCGATGGGGGGCACCTCGTACCATCCCGGCCGGATCCGGCGTCTCACCACCTCGATCTCGGCATCCTGACTGCGTTCGCTGCAGACCCTGCATTTGTAGCCTTTTCCGGATCCGGCGCTCGTCATCCGTTTTCCACAGGCCGGGCAGATCGGCGGGCGGATCCGGACCGCATCGGCGAGGCGGGCGACCCCGAGTTTCTCAAGGTTGAGGCTCGCGCCCTAGTAACCCCCGGCCGCGGCCACCACATCCCCGGGGACGAGCGCCCTCACGACATCCCGAAACCCCTTTGTCGGTTCATAGGCCATGCAGCGGAGCTCGGTGCCGCAATCGCTGAGAGTGAACGAGACGTGGCCGCCGGGTCCGGTGATCGCGGCCTCCGCGACCGTACCCCGCACCAGGTACGACCGTCCTTCGCGGAGTTCTCCGATGACCCCCGGCACCAGATGGGCGTCGGTTCCCTGGTTGGTCGTATAAACCTGTTCGCATGCGGGCTCCTCCGAGCGGATATACGACCGGGCTCTCTCTACCCATGCCGCACTCTCCCCCCGGATGCCGAAGAGGACGGGATCGGGAGTATGGGGAACCCCGACCACCACGCTGTTCTCCCGGTCGACCGTATCCCAGGTATGGGGGTAGGTCTCCGCTTCAGCGGAAAAAAGGCTTGCCGCATCCACCACGCGGGGCCTCCCCCAGACCGGGCGCCTCCGGTATGCGAGGAGTTCGCAGGTCTGATCACAAAAATCGCTTGCGATCGCCGCTGTTGCGCCGATGAGGCCGCGCCGGTTCTTGTAACCTCGGTAGAGGGCTCCTGCCGCTTCGAGCACATCGACTGCCTCTTCCACGGTGCAGTAGTCCCGGAGCGCCGCGTAATAGAACTCCGGCGGCGGGCGGACGCTTGCTACCGCCACACCGGGGTTGGTCTCCGGTTCATCGAATTCCGCTAGTTCTTCGACGCATGCGACGGCGATGGCGAAGGCCTTCTGTGGATCGCCTTCGGCCTCGATGGCGACCGCTGCGTTCCCCCTGGTCTTGTGGATGACGTTCGGGTTCAGCCTGACCAGGCGGGTGTCGGCGACATGGATCCCTGCCTGCTCCAGGCGCCTGACCAGGACTGCGCCGATGTAGGTGGTGCACATCCCCGCAGGCGAATCCGTATCATCCAGCCCGATCCACATGACCCTCTAATTTATATCGTCTCCGACTATATCGATTCTTACGGGTTATGTCGCAGGATCGCCTCCCCCAGATGGTCATCAGCATCATGCTTCTCGCGAACTTCGATGTCTCGGAGCGGTGCAACATCCGCCCGCGGAGTTTCGACCTCATCGCGAAGAGAGGCGACCGTCTCGTCATCATCAAAGTCGTCTCACACATCGATAGTGTGAGCGCTGATATCGCCCGCGACCTCAACCTGATCGCCCGCCACCTGGAGGCCACCCCCCTCATCGTCGGGGAACGGGCGCGTGATACCGATCTCGAGCGCGGTGTCGTCTACATCCGTTACGGTCTCATCGCCCTCAGCCCCGAGACGCTCTACGACTACTTCGTGGAAGAGCTCTCGCCGATGGTCTACGCCTC
>JBAYQF010000264.1:0-2567 GCA_041677325.1 Methanoculleus sp. | reverse complement strand
GACTGCCTCCTCCGGTTCCCGAAGATCTCCGCATACGAGCGCTACTCGCCGCACGTCACGCTCGGGTTCGGCGATCTCCCGGCGATCATCCCCGGCATCGACTTCCCGTTCGCTTCGAGGTGACGAAGGCCGCTCTCCGCCACCTCGGATGCCACTGCACCTGCCGCAAAGTCCTTGCGATGTTCGATCTCGGGGTCTGGAAACCGGTTCATCGCTAACCGGTGCACCCGCACCTCCGGCACAGGAGATCAGGATGCGGTTTCCCGGAGGCCGGGGATCGCCCCGCGCTCCTCCTCGTAGGCGCGGACGGCCTCCGGGGCACCGAGGAGGAAGCGGCGGATGGTGTTGTAGACCGTCGGCTGTGCACCTGGATCGAGGGTTTCGAGGAGACCGGCGAGCACCGCGACCACTGAAACCCGGTGACGGGGCTCCATCCCGTCGATGAACGCAAAGGCGTCAAGCGCCCGGGCGGTGCTGTACTCGTTGATCGGGGCGAGGCGCCGGAGCACTCCTGCAAGGTAGGCCCGCCCCTCTTCGGTCTCGAGCGACCGCTTCCTGTTCAGCGCGAACCGCCCATAAAGTGCCCGTTGTTCGCCGGCCTGCTCGATCGAGAAGGCGGGAGACGACTCGATCCGCTCCAGTACGGGGATGAGATCGTTGCAGTCGCTTGCGGCGACGGCGGCGAGGAAGGATTCCCACGCAACGGGGTTTTTTGCCGACTCCGCCATGAATGTTTCGAGGATCTCGGGGCGTTCCGGAGCGCTGCTCTCGAAGATCAGCGAGAACGCGGTGAGGCGGTCGGTTGCGGCCGTTGCTTCGTGGAACTGGCGAAGGAGCAGCTGGTGAACCTCCAGTGTATCCAGAGTCGCGAGGATCGCAAGACAGGTGTTCTTCCTCTGCCGCCGCCGGATCGCCGCGGCCTCTTCCTCCAGGCCGCCCGGCACCGCGGAGGATGTCTCCGCCATCCTCCGGTAGACGCGAAGGAGGGTCTCGCCGCCCCGTGCAGCGACGGCGGCGTAGATCGCCTGCCGGGCATCATGGAGCGCGTGGTAGTGGTGGCGGAACCGCTCGTCCTCGACAGACGGGAAGATGGTCAGGAACTGTCCGCCCGCCTCCTCCATGAGGGCGTCGTCGGCGAGGAGGGCGGTGCAGAGGTCGGCGAACCGCGCCGGAACCTCCGCGCCCGGATCTACAAGGCGTCGGAGGATCTCCCGGTCGGCGAGCGCGAGGAACGCCGTGAACCGGCCGATGGTATCGGGGTCCCTCTCGACCTGGAGGTAGAGTTCGTCTTCCGGTGCCTGATACGCTACCTTCCCGTAGAAGGAGTAGCCGCGGTTGAGGGAGAGGAACGCGGGCCGGTCAACGCCGTCGAGGACGATCTCCCCGGCTTCGCCGATGATCCGGACGGTCGCCTCCTCCATATCCCCGCCCCCGGCATCGACGAGCGCGAATCGGAACGGGAACTCCCAGAATCGGCCGCCGGGCGAGCGGTTCTGGCGGTAGGAGAGGGTGAACCGCCGGGAGGCCGGGTGGTATGCCGGCGTCACCGTGAGGACGGGGAACTCCTTCTCCTTCAGCCAGACCGCAGCCATTCCCGCGAAGTCCTGCCCTGAGGTTTCCTCCATGCAGCGAATCCAGTCCGCCCGCGAGGCGTTTGCGTGCCGGAACCGGTCGTGATAGCGGCCGAGCGCCCGGCTAAACGCCTCCTTTCCCATCAGCGTCTCGATCATCCTGACGAACTCGGGGGCCTTCACGTAGGTGACGCCCGTGATGAGGTCGTTCGGGTCGTTGAATCCGTCCGGCTCGATCGGCATCGACCCCGCCCCCCGGTCGAGGGTGAGCGTCCCGGCGATGGGGTCGAGGAGGTCGAGCACGGTCTGGAGGCGGGAGTAGGTCTCGCCGAAGAAGAAGGCATGGTGCTGGTTCTCGATGTGGACGGTCACGGCTTCGTTCAGCCAGATCTCGAACGGACTTTGCCCCGTCACCTCCGAGCCGTTCTCGTTGTGGTAGTACTCGTGGGCCTTCACCCGGACAAGGTACTCGAAGGCCGGATCGGTGGTATCGGGCCCTGGCATGATGCGGTTCGCGACGATCGTCGTGTTCCCGACGTTCTCCATCCCGCCGAAGTCGGAGTTCTGCATCGCAATCTCCCGGTAGACCGCCCCGGTGTAGGCGTAGCCCGGCATGACGGTTGCGATGAGCTTCCTGAGCCTACCCCCGACCTCTTCGACCGCAGAGGCATCGCCGGAGCGCTTCGCCTCGTCGCGCACCCGCACGAGCCGCCATATCTCCTCCCGGATCTCACGATCACGATACTGCTCCGGGCCGGTGAAGAGATGGACCCACATCACCGCATCCGCGAGGATATCGAGCGCCCGTTCTGCTCCTGCCGGATCGGAGCCGGGTTTCGCGAGGAGTTCAAGGGTGAACGTCCGCCCGTCGGGGTACTCGAACTCCCGCCGGTAGGTGTCGTAACACCCCACCCCGAGGAAGAAGAGGTAGGGTGCCATCGGGGTTCTGGTGTTCTCGTACCTCTGCATGGAGTGGCCGGGAGCGCAGGGGATCCG
>JBAYQF010000263.1:0-2582 GCA_041677325.1 Methanoculleus sp. | reverse complement strand
GCGCGCGGTTCTCTGTCAGGGTCTCCTGTGTCAGGGTCTCCTGTGTCAGGGTCTCCTGTGTCAGGGTCTCCTGTGTCAGGGTCTCCTGTGTCAGGGTCTCCTGTGTTTGCGGCACGAAGGAGCTACCTGTGCAGATGATATGCTCATATGCTCTGTAACCGGAGGGGAAGTTACGGGAGAGTTGCAGAATGATTTACAAAAAATAATTTACAAAAAAGGGTTGATCCTGCCGGACCCACGGATCCTTATAGAGAAGATTCCTGCCGGGCCGCTACTTCGTGAAATGCGGGAGAACCTCTTTTTCGTAGAACTCCATGAACTCACGCTGCTGCTGCCCGATCTGGTGGATGCAGATATGGTCAAACCCTTTCTTGGTGTTCTCCTCGATCTTTCTGATGTGGGCCTCCGGATCCGGGCCGCAGACCACATGCTTCGCCACATCTTCCACCGTCACCATCTCCGCCACCTGTTCGTAGTGGGCCGGCGTGGGGAGGAGGCGGTTGAGTTCCCCGGCGTTTGCCGCAGTCGGCCACTCTTCGTAGGCCGTCATCCGTCCGACCTCTTCGGTCTCCGCCCAGCAGACCGAGGCCTCGACGTATGCCGGTTTGCCTTCGCCGCCTGAGTTCCGGAAGACGATGAGGCTCTTCTCGGCGTTGCTGCCCGGGTTGATGAAACCGTCACCGACCTGTGCGGCCATGGATGCGCTGACGGGGCCTTCCGATGCTATATAAATAGGGGGGAGGACTTCCGGGAGCGAGAAGATCTGCGCATTCTCAAGCGTGTAGAAGGCGCCGTAGAAGTTCTGCATCCCGCCGTCCCAGAGCAGCCGGATCACCTCCACCGCTTCTTCGAGCATCTCAATCCTGACCCGCGCCGGCGGCCATCGGTCACCGAAGACGTGTTCGTTGAGGTTCTCCCCCGATCCGAGGCCCAGCGCAAACCGCCCGGGCATCATCGCGGCGGCGGTAGCGGCTGCCTGAGCGATGATACCGGGGTGAATCCGCATCGTCGGACAGGTGACGCCCGTGACCAGGTTCAGGTCCATCGTCACCTGCGATATGCCGCCGATCACGCCCCAGACAAACGGGCTCTCCCCCTGCCGATTCGTCCAGGGGTGATAGTGATCCGATATCATGGCAAACGAAAACCCCGCATCTTCCGCCTGACGGGCGTTGCAGACCAGATCGAGGGGCCCATGCTCCTCGCTCGCGAGTTTATAACCGATCTCGACCATCCATCATCACATCCATGCCGGCGACCCCTCAATCACCCTTCAGCATATAGGTTTCCCCGGCCCGGCACCAGATAAATAGAACTCTTGCCATACTGTACTGTATGGCAACGCCAACTCTCCAGGTGGCGCTCGATCTCCTCGAGCTCGATCGTGCGGTAGAGATCGCAGATGAGGCGGTCCGTGGCGGTGCGGACTGGATAGAGGCCGGGACACCCCTGATCAAGAGCGAGGGGATGCGGGCCATCCGAACGCTCCGGGAGCGGTTCCCCGGCCACGAGATCGTTGCGGACATGAAAGTCGCCGATACCGGCGCCGTCGAGGTTGAGATGGCGGCGAAGTCCGGTGCCGGCATCGTCTGCATCCTCGCCGACGCCGACGACACCGTCATCGCCGAGGCGGTGCGTTCCGCCCGCAAATACGGTGTCCGGCTCATGGCCGATCTCATCAATATCGCCGACCCCCTTACCCGGTCGCGGGAACTTGCGGCGCTCGGCGTCGATTACATCAACGCCCATGTCGGCATCGACCAGCAGATGATAGGCCGGTCGTCTCTCGACCTCCTCCGCCGTCTCGCAGGCGAGGTGAGTGTCCCGATCGCCGTCGCCGGCGGACTCGACGCGGAGACGGCATCCGAAGCGGTCGCTGCCGGCGCCTCGATCGTCATTGTGGGCGGAAACATCATCAAGGCCGCCGATGTCGCCGGAGCGGCACGACAGGTCCGGGATGCCATCGACCGGCCCGAGATCCGGACGCGGGAGGAGGAGAGCCCGGATGCTGCCATCCGCCGTCTCTTCGAGGCGGTCTCCGCACCGAACGTCACCGATGCCATGCACCGGAAGGGTGCGATGGCGGGCATCACCTCCCTCTGCGGCCGGGTAAAAGCGGTCGGCCCTGCGGTGACGGTCAGGACGGTCGCCGGCGACTGGGCAAAACCCGTCGAGGCGATCGATATCGCGGGGGTGGGGGATGTCCTCGTCATCAGTAACGACGGTCGGCAGGACATCTCACCATGGGGAGAACTCGCCACCCACTCCGCAAAGAACCGGGGGATCGCCGGCGTCGTGATCGACGGAGCCGCCCGGGACGTCGACGACATCCGGGAGATGGGGTTCCCCGTCTTCGCCACGGCGACCGTCCCGAACGCCGGTGACCCGAAGGGCCTTGGGGAGATCAACACCGAGATAACCTGTTGCGGACAGGAGGTGCGGCCGGGAGACTGGATCGTCGCCGACGAGAGCGGTGTCGTCGTGGTTCCCCGGGAACGGGCTTATGAGGTTGCCCGGCGCGCTATGGAGGTCAAAAAGACCGAAGAGCGGATCCGTGAGGAGATCCGGCGCGGAAAGACCCT
>JBAYQF010000262.1:0-2587 GCA_041677325.1 Methanoculleus sp. | reverse complement strand
TTCCCGGCTACAAAGCTGGCTCTCATCGTCCCCCTCCTCCTGGCCACGCTCTTCACCTACCGGGTGTATTATCGCCGTATGTACGACGAAGAGTTCGCAGCCGACCGATACGCTGCCGATGCTATGAGGAGGTGCTATCGGGTCGGGGATCCCGGCGTCCTTCTCCAGAGCCTCCTCTCAGGCTTCCATACCAGGACTGCATCCCCATGCCGCGAAGGCATGGTCGCTGGAATCTTCCGTTCCGGGCACGATTACCAGCCGCCGATCTCCGAGCGCGTGCAGAGGCTCAGGGCCACAGGGTCGTTTGTGCACCCGGCAGAAGGAGACGGGCGCCGTTGAAACTGCTGCCCGGGTATGTGCCGGGCACCCCGTTGACCGGGTGTTTGAGATGTTGTCTTTTTCCGCCCGGGACCCTTGAGGATAGAGTGGTGAATAATCCTTTGTTTAACTATCCGGGGGAAAACAATATTTCGAAAAGGCAGTATGCGTAGAACATACATATCAGGATAAACGTAGATTTAATAACACCTATTTCAAATAAAGGTATTGAGGGGTGCTGGACATTACGATTATAACGTTCGCCCACCACAAGGGCGGCACAGGAAAGACAACATCGTGTCTTAACGTTGCAGGATACCTCCAGAAGGATGGAAAAAAAGTTCTGGTGGTGGACTGCGACCCACAGGCCAATGCTACCACGGGTCTCGGAATAAACCCCGAAACTCTTCAGTTGAGCATATATGACGTCTTTATGAGCACCTTTGAGGGGTTTCCCGACGTCACCATCACAGATGTGATTATCCCCACGGCGTCCGGGATCGATCTTGCACCGGCAACCCTTGATCTCGTGGGGGTTGAACCTTATCTTTACAGTATCGATGATCGGGCAGGAATGCTCAGGGAAGCGCTCGCGCGGGTGAAAGATGCCTACGACTTCATCCTGATCGATACGCCCCCAAGCATGGGCCAGTTCGTCATCAACGGCCTCGTTGCAGCTGACCACACCGTCGTCACCCTTGACTCCGGCACGTTCGCCCTGAAGGGAATGGATGCACTGTCCACGATCTTTAGCGACATCAGGGAGCTGCTCGGAGAAGACGTCGTCGCAGACTTCGCCATCCTGACCCGCTGGAAAGGGTCCGGCGACCCGGCAGCAGGAACGGGCGGACTTGCACTTTTCTTGAGGCGTATCTTCTCACCCGCTCCCTCCGCAGACGAAGAGAGGGAGAGGGAGCGGTTGAAGATATTCGAGGCAGAGGTCAAAAAAGCGTTCAAACAGGTGTTTGCAGTGCCGTATTCACCTGCAATCTATGAAACACAGCAGCGCGGACTTCCCATCTCTCATTATGCACCCGAGAGTGGCGCTGGCAGAGAGTACCGGGCGATTGCAACTGCACTCGCCAGGCAGGACAAAAAAATATGATGAGGATGTGTAATCGATGAGCAATAAACCTGGAAGAAAAGCACTATTCACCGGGCCGGTTGTACCGGGTGTGACCGAACAGGACGACGGAGCAGTGGTACTCCCCGAGGCAATCGAGGCTGCACTTCACGCAGCGCTTGAAGGTAACGATTCCGTGCAGATCGATCTTGCCGGCGTCCCAGAGAATTATCGGCCGCTGGCCACCTCGATCAACGCGCTGCTTGAGAAGAAACTGGAGGAAAAACAGCGCTTCAAGCACAAGATGGCCGAGACCGAGATGCTCCTGAAGGGTTCGGACACGATCATCCAGCAGAACCCGATGCCCATGCTGATCGTCAACCCGGACTTCAAGATAACCCTGGCAAATGCGGCCTATGTCGATATGAGCGGGATCTCGATGGACCGGGTGGTCGGCATGAACCTGAGGGACTTCAAGGTAGTGACGCAGAAAGGCTCCGGCCTCCGGCAGGCGCTTCAGGAGAAGAAGCGTATCTACGGAGAAGTCACCGTTGAACTTCCCTCAGGCGTCCATACGCTCGAGCAGTATGGCATCCCCCTGCTTGATAATGAAGGCGCGATCGAGAGCATCCTCATCATCTATGACGATCTTACCAAACAGCGTGAGGGAGAAGAAGAGATCCAGGCGCAGATAGCGAATATCGCTGAATTGCAGCGCCGATCTGAGACGATCATCCAGAGAAACCCGATGCCCATGCTGGTCGTCGATCCCGCGATGAAGATCATCACGGCCAACGAGGCATACCTCGAACTGGCCGGCATCGATCGGTCACGCATCACCACGATGACCCTGCGGGACTTCAAGGTTCTCGCTCAGAAAGGAGAGGGGATCAGGAAGGTGCTTACCGAGAAGGCGCGGGTTTCCGGAGAAATAACGGTCGAATTTCCCACCGGCATCTACATCCTGGAACAGTATGGCATTCCGCTCACAAACGAGGAGAACGAACTGACGGGGATCCTGAACGTCTATAATGATGTCACTGAGAAGCGGAGGGAGGAGGAAGAGATCCAGAGGATGCAGCACCGCGTTGACACAATGATCAAGCAAAATCCGCTCGCGATAGCAACACTCCGTGCGGACAAGAGCCGGATCGATATCAACGATGAGTATGCCAGGATGTGGCGGGGAACACGCGAAGAGACCCT
>JBAYQF010000261.1:0-2588 GCA_041677325.1 Methanoculleus sp. | reverse complement strand
CAAGCACCGCGAGGGCCGCCGCCGGATCGTTCACGGTGAGATTGATCTCCCCGGTCGAGGGGTAGCGGTCGAGCGGCTTTACAAGTTCCGAAAGCGTCTTACCGCTCATGGCAACGAGGTTTGCGACGACCACCATCGTCACGATCCCGTTGTCCGTAAAACTCATATCCCGGTAGTAGTAGTGTCCGGAGAGTTCTCCGGCGAATATGGCGTTCTCTTCGCGCATCCGGGTCTTGATGAAGGCGTGGCCCACCCGTGACCGGACTGCCCGCCCGCCCGCCTCCTCGATCGCCTCCACGACCGCCCGGCTCGACCGCAGATCGTAGAGGATCGCCGCCCCGGGGTTCTCTTCGAGCAGGTGCGCCGCGACGAGCCCGGTCACCAGATCCTCCCTGACCCGCTCTCCCCGCTCGTCGATGAACCCGCACCGGTCGGCGTCGCCGTCGAACGCGGCCCCGAAGTCCGCGCCCCCGGCTACGACCCGGCTCTGGAGTTCCCGCGTGGTCTCGGGGTCGAGCGGGTTTGCGTGGTGGTGAGGGAACCGCCCGTCGGGGTCGAGATACATCGGTATCAGGCGCCATGCCGGGACCCGCTCAAAGAGTCGGGGGATCTCCGGCCCGGCCATCCCGTTCCCCGCGTCCACGGCGATCGTGAGGGGCTGCGGAGCCCGGACAAACCCGGCCACCTTCCCGATATAGGCATCGAGCATATCGACCCGGCGGCAGGATCCGCCGGCGCGGGCCACCGTCTCCTCCCTGACCCGTGCCTCAAGGAGCGGCAGGTCGCGATCGCCGGAGAGTGGGATGGCGTTCTCCCTGTCCAGTTTGAGCCCGTTCATGTCCCCCGGGAGGTGGGAGGCCGTCACCATCGCCCCGCCGTCGAACCCACCGGCCGCGACGGAGTAGTTCAGGAGGGGTGTGCTCACCTCGCCGGCATCGGCGACCTCCGCCCCGGCCGCAACCGCGCCGCGGATGAACGCCCGGGCAAGCGCCTCCGACGAGAGCCGCATGTCCCGCCCGACGATGATCCGCTCCGCCGCAAGGAGCCCGACAAAAGCGTTCCCGATCCGCTCCGCCGTCGCCTCGCCGAGCTCGTCCGGGTAGCGCCCCCGGATATCGTAAGCACGAAAGATCCCGGTCATATCATGCCTCCTCCTGCACCAGCACCGCACAGCCCATAGAGGATCTCCGTCACCTCGCCGCCATCGGCTGGAACGCACGCATCGTATCGGCCATCTCACGGAGCCGCCGGTCCACCAGGTAGTTCACGGTTCCCCTCTCGTAGGTGCCGTCTTTCTGGCGCACACCCGCCGGCACCCCCGTGAGGACCTCGATCCCCTCGTCGATCGTCCGCACCGGGTAGATCCGGAACTTCCCCGCCCTCGCCGCCTCGACGATCTCCTCCTTCAGCATCAGGTTCTGGACGTTGCTTGCCGGGATCAGCGCACCCTGGTTCCCGTTCAGCCCTTTCGCCTTACAGACCTCGTAGAACCCCTCCAGTTTCTCGTTCACGCCGCCGATCGCCTGGACCTCTCCTTTCTGGTTCACCGAGCCCGTGACGGCGATGTACTGCTTCAGCGGGAGCCCCGAGAGCGCCGAGAGGAGGGCGTAGAGTTCGGTGCTCGACGCGGAATCCCCCTCGATCCCCTCGTAACTCTGCTCGAAGACGAGCCGGGCCGAGAGGGTGAGCGGCCTATCCCGCGCATAGTTGTCGTTGAGGTAGCCGCTGACGATCAGGACACCTTTCGTGTGGATCGGCCCGCCGAGCGCCGCTTCCCGTTCGATATCCATGACCCCTTCGCGGCCGACCCCGATGCTCGCGGTCACCTTCGACGGCCGGCCGAACGCGAAGTCGCCGAGCCCGATGACCGAGAGGCCGTTCACCTGCCCGACCTTCTCCCCCTCGGTATCGATGAGGAAGATCCCCCGCCGGATCGCCTCCTCGATCTTCTGCTGGATCAGGTTCGAGCGGTAGACCTTCTCCTCGATCGCCTTCGTGACGTGTTTCCTCTCGATCCGGTCGGCACCGTCGCCTGCGGCGTAGAAGTTCGCCTCCCTGACGAGATCGGCGACCACCGCGAACTGGGTCGAGAGTTTCTCCTTATCCGCGGCAAGCCTCGACCCGTACTCGATCACCCGGGCGATCGCCCCCCGTTCGAGGTGGCGGAGATTTTCCTCCCGCACGAGATTACAGAGGAAATCGGCGTATTTATTGGCGTTTTCATCGTTTCGCTCCATCACGGTGTCGAAGTCGGCCTTGACCTTGAAGAGTTCCTTGAAGTCGGGGTCCATCCGGTAGAGAAGCTGGTAGATCATCGGCGTCCCGACGAGGGTCACCTTGATGTCGAGGGGGATGGGCTCGGGCTTGATCGTCTTTGCCGTTATAAATCCCATCCGCTCTCCCGGTTCCTCGACGACGGCCTCGCCGGTCTTCAGCGCTGTCTTCAACCCATCCCAGGAAAACGGTGCCCGAAGAAGGTCTTCGACGTCGAGGATGAGGTAGCCGCCGTTCGCCCGGTGCAGCGAGCCCGGCCGGATCATCGTGAAGTCGGTCGTGAAGATGCCGAACTGGACCTCTTTCTCGATCTT
>JBAYQF010000260.1:0-2588 GCA_041677325.1 Methanoculleus sp. | reverse complement strand
GAACATCGCCGGCGTCGAGGTGCGGGGCGGAGACTACCCCGTGCAGAGCGACTACATCGCTGCGGTGGTGGTTCTCGCGACGATCGGGAATGTTCCCCGGATCACCGATCTCCTTGAGATTGCAAAAGCTACAAAGGAAGATGTTTTGAAATCAAAAGAGAAACGCTCGACCATGTTTGATGACGGCATAGAGCCCCTATTCGAGTGAGGAGGCGTGCATGAAGGCAAACATTACCAGATGGTTCATTCTCCTGCTGGCACTTGTCTGTGTCGTGCAGGCGGCATCGGCAGCCGGGGGATTTGACATCAAGACCGAGACGGTCAACCCTGCAAGCGGCGCTCTTGAACCCAATCAGCAGGTGACCGCGCGTTACGTGCTCACCTATGAGATGTACACGGATGATGCGAGTGACGAGACGCTCGAGTTCAGCACCGGGCTCTCAAATCCCACCTGGGATTTCACGGTCTACCGCGACGGGGTCGCCACCTATACCACTCGAAAGACCGGGTACTATCCGGTTCTGACGGAGTTTGAGATCGCTTATGGTAAAGGGGATCTCGAGCTGGATGCCCAGGTACGCGGCACCGTCCCATCGACCGGCGGTTCGAAAGTTCTGATAGTCAAGATCGATCATGTGCGGAACAAAGATGTGAAAGATACCTACTCCCTCTCCCGTGACGTCGTGGATTCAGCCCAGGTCGCGGGTTCCCTCTCCGCCCAGCAGCAGCGCCTCAAGGATCTGAAGGCCGACATCGATGAAATGTCCTCACAGGGTGTGGACGTCTCCGCTGCGCAGAATAAGTACAATGCTGCAAGCCAGGCTCTCACGAGTGCTGCATCTGCAGGCCCGTCCCAGGCGGCCGGCTACATCTCCACTGCCACGAAGGCCATAGACGAGTCGAAGGCGCTCCTTGACAAGGCATGGGCTGAGAAGATGGTCGCTGATGCCGGCGCAACAATCGAGTCGGTCGATGAGTTGATCACCTACTTTGTCGAGAACCGTTCCATGAGCGCCGACCCGCAGGTGGTCGCCATCATGACCAAACGCGAGAGCGCCACCCAGTTCTACTCTCAGGCACAGGACAACCTGAATGCCAAGAACTACCCGCTGGCGCGTTCGAAAGCGACTGACAGCCAGAATAAGGCAGACGATGCTCTGAAGGATGCAACCGCCCTCAGGGAGCAGATCGGCGATGGGTTCAATCTCAACGGTCTCAATAGCGGCCTTCTCCTCTATATCGGCGTCGGGGTCCTCATCGTCCTCATCGTTGTGGGTGTTTTCCTCTACCGGAAGAAGACCGGCTGGGATGAACTCGGGTAACCCCTCTTACCACACCCTCTTTTCTCCAATTCTCCCCCTCCTCTTGCATCTTCTGGCGTATGCTCTACCCATCCTGGAGAGGTTTAGATCGCCCTCGAGCCTCTGTGATCCCGCCTGAGGGTTTTTCATCGACGATCCAGATCCGGTTTGAAACCCGGACATCTTCACAGGTTCCGGATCCCGGCCGCGTTGGCGTGAGGAGGAGTTGCCTGATCTTGTACCATACCGTGAGCAGGATGTACAGGGATGTATCCCTTGCCGGGATAAGGTGCACTCATGGTGCACACCACCACCCGGCCCCGGTCTCCAGCCTTCTCTCTTCCGGGCGGATGGTTGCGTTTACGATCATCCTGGCTTCTCCCCGTGCAACGGATTGCCGGGACTTATACCTCTCTCTGGTGAATATGCCGTTCACCGCTGTTGGGTGGTGCAGCCGGCCATAGATCAGGAACCCAAGCACCGGGGCATGAACGGTGCAAATTGCAACAAAAACGAGAACATGTCCCGGATCAGTGAACCCGGGGGCGGTGCTGTGGGGCGCCCTCCCCCCCGCAGGTGGACGTAGCACAGGCCTTCTTCCCGGTCGGGCATCCGGATGCAGCTCTCTACTACGCAGTCATCCCTGGGTGAACTTTCGAGAACACCTCAAGGTTCCTGCTCCCCACCTTCCCATCCCGCAGGAAGTAGTACTCGAGCAGCCTGTCCTTGTTCTCCTCGTACGAGAACCAGTAGTTCAGCCGGTAGGTTTCCATCGCATACCCTTCGAGAACCGGGTAGGTATCCGCGTCGTGAGTGATCACGAGATCGAAGTTACTGCCGTATATCATCGAATCACTCACTTTCTGGCTGTAATAGCTGAGCTTTGCGGCGTGGTCGCCCCGGTAGTACCAGGGCAGCGGCCAGTAGGTTTCGGTCGCAACCGCCACCCTGTCTGCGGCATCGATCTTTGCAAAGACCTCCCGCAGATCTTCGGAGTTCTGGACCTGTACGATGGGTTCGTTGATGTCCGCCGGGGTGAACGCCACGTGGAGTGTCATGGCGATCAGGAATATGCCTGCCACGGTGGCGATGACCGCCTTCTTCGTGGTCATCAGGTAGACCGCGACGAATATCATGGGCAGGAGCTGGTGGAGGATCAGCCAGGGCACCTTCTCGCCGATGTAGGCGTAGACCGCAAGCGAGAGAACCATCCAGAAGATGGCAAACCTCGCGAACTCCTTCTGCCGGTCGATCGGCCGGAGTTCCCCGGTGCCCGAGAGGATATCG
>JBAYQF010000259.1:0-2598 GCA_041677325.1 Methanoculleus sp. | reverse complement strand
GTTGTACTTCCCGCGGAGCTCAGGGGAGAGCGATGCGGAGAGGAAACGGCCCCGGGTGTGGTTCGGTGCGTTGTAACGCGCCTTGCGCTGTTTTCTCGGCTGTTTGCTAACTATGCGTACCATATCTACCACACCTTATACGATCGTCGTCGCCATGGAGGCGATCTTTGGGAAACGTTCCGCGATCTCACGGGGGACAGCCCCCTTGATCTCGGTTCCCTTCGGTTCGCCGCGATCGTTGATGAGCACCATGGCATTGTCCTCGAACGAGAGGCGGATACCGTTCGGGCGGCGGATCTCCTTCTTCTGCCGGATGACCACCGCCTTCTCAAGTTTCCGCCGCATCTCGGGGGTGCCTTTCTTGACGCTCACGGTCGCGACGTCACCGATGCCCAGGCAGGGCTGCCGGCGGCGGACGCCATGGTAAAGATCGACTGAGACGATCTCCACGAGCCGTGCGCCGGTGTTGTCGGAACAGACCATCCTGGAGCCGGTGACGAGAGCGCGCGGAATCTTTGCCTGCATCGCTTTCATTCCTGCATCACCTCGACCACTACAAAGTTCTTGGTCTTCGAGAGCGGGCGGCATTCCGCGATCCGAACCACGTCGCCGACGCCGGCGTTGATGCAGGGCGTGCTGTGGACATGGTACCGGGATCGGCGTTTCTCATACCGCTTGTATTTCTTGATGTAGTGGAGGAACTCACGCTCCACCACAACGGTACCGTTCATACGGTCGCTCACGACTTTGCCGGTAATCACCTGGCCGCGTACCGGCAAAGTGCCGTGAAACGGACAATTTACGTCCTCACACTCCGTTTCCGGAACGGGGACGTTCAACCCAATGTTTAGTGCCATTATTCATCCTCATTTATCTGATGCGCATGCTGATCCGCCGTTCCGGCTGCATCTCGAGGCTCGAGCCGTCGATATCGACGACCGTGCCGTCGGGAAGCCGGAAGCGGAACACGCTGAACCGCTTTGGTATCTTTTTCTCTCCCTGCCCGGTCAGGATGACCAGGGTATTTCGGGTCTCATCGATGATGCGACCGGATACCCCGGCATGACCCGGGTTGCTTGCGCAAACCACCAGAACGTCAAGGCCGATCAACTCGTGCCGCAGGACGTTCCGGGGGGAGATCATGCGTTCCTCCGCGCATTCTGCTCGGTTCGGATGCGTGCGACCGTCCTCCGGATCTCGCGGATCCTCCCGGGGTTCTCGGTGGCACCACCGGCGCTGACCTTGCCGCGTTCCTGGATCAGTTCGAGGGAGAGTTTTTGCTCCTGCTCGAGAAGCTCGGTGTCGGAGAGCTGCCGAACCTCGTGCGCCCGAAAGATTGCCATTCAGATCTCCTCCTCGATCTCTTCCTCGAAGACCTCTTCGCCCACTTCTTCAGGCTCGATGGGTTCTGCCGGAGCCTGTTTCGGTTCGGGCTCAAGGACATCGAAGGTGTCGGGCAGCCGTGCACCCGGCGGGACGATCTTGACCTGGACACCGATGGTTCCGAGCTTCTTGATCGCAACCGCGTAGCCTTTCTCGACGATCGCCTCGCTGGGTTCACCGCAGTGCTTGATGTAGCCCTCGGTGAACTTCTGCGTCCGCGACCGCGCCCCGGTCAGTTTCCCGGCGATGACGACTTCGCAGCCGAGCGCACCGGAATCCATGATCCGGCGGATCGTGCTCGACCCGGCCTTTCTGAAGTACCAGCCACGCTCAAGAGCGTTCGCAAGCCTCTCCGCCATGATCTGGGCGTTGAAGTTGGGGTTCTGAACCTGCTGGACCTCGACCTGCGGCGACTCGATATCGTAGGAGGTTGCGAGATCCTGCGTGAGCTGGCGAACCTGTTTGCCGCCCTTCCCGATCACGATACCGGGTTTCTCCGCAAAGATCGTCACCTGGGTGCCGAGCGGCGTCCGGGCGATGTCCATGCCGCCGTATCCGGCGCGCTTGAGTTCCGTCGTAAGGAACTTCTCAACACGGACGTTGCGCACGCCATCAGTGATAAATTTCTTCTCGATTGCCATTACGCCACCTCGGTCACGATGATCTCGATGTTCACGGTCTCTCTGCGCTTCGGAGTGGCGCGACCCATCGCACGCGGGAAGAATGCCCGGAGGCCACGGCCGGTGTTGGCGGCGGCGTGCTCGATCCGGAGTTTTTCGGTATCAAGACCGATGTACTCGGCATTCTTCTCGACGGACTCGAGCAGCTTGATGTAGGCCTCTGCGGCCTTGACGGGGTAGCGCCCGGCCGACCACTTCGAGAGGCCGCGCTTGTGGGCGACGTTCCGGTTGAACCGCTTGAAGGGGATGGCCTTCTTCAGTTCAACCACATCGGCGAGGTATGCCTTTGCTTCGGTGGTGGTCATCTTCCGGATGAACCTGGCAATCTCGATCGAGTGCTTGGGAGAGACGGGAAGCTCGTTCGCTTTTGCGCGAGCGACGTTCTCGCCCTCAATCTTAGCTGAATACTCTGTTCTTGCCATGTCCATCACTTCAGCGGTACGTACTTACTCGACCGGGTCGCACCGATACCGGCGCTGCCGTGAGAGACTCTTCTGCGAGTCAGTGCAAACTCCCCAAGATAGTGGAAGACCGC
>JBAYQF010000258.1:0-2627 GCA_041677325.1 Methanoculleus sp. | reverse complement strand
CGGGTGCCGCCCGAGATCCCCGAGCCGCCCCCCCGAGAGGACTCCCACCCCTTCGGGAAGGCCGAACTTCCGGGCGATATCCCTGCCTGCCCTGGCGAACCGGACTTTCTCCTCGACCGTCCAGCCCTCATCGACCCCGACCGGGGCAAGGAGGAAGAGGCGGCCGTCAGCGGTCTCAAGGAGGGCGATCCGCTCCAGGTGGTCGACACCCGCGGCACGTTTGAGGGCCTTTAAGGTGGACGATGCGGGGAGGGTACCCCTGACGGCGGCATCGATCCTGCCGGTATAAAGCGCCTCGATGAGGGCGATCTCAGGCTCCGTGGCCTCGACGACCGTAACGGCATCGCCGAACGTTCCGGTGGTTCCAGGATGGGAAAAAAGGACAAGATCGACCTCCCGGCCGATCGTCTGGATGGTCGAGAGGATCTCTGGATCAGGGGATGCCGCACCAAGCCCGACCGTTACCGGCATGCCTCTCCGTCCGAGAAGATCCCCATGATACCGTTCTGGTCAAGATCAAAGACCTGCGTCTCCCTGCCCAGGTACCTGACGGCGAGCCTCCCGGTTCCGTCCACCTCCCCGATAGCAGCAGCGGTGAGGCCGACGTCGGTGAACCGACGGCAGACTTCCTTCACGTTCTCCGGCCTGACCGTCAGGATGAAACCCATACCGGGATACATGCGCACCCACTGCTCAAAGGAAAGGCCGACTGCAGAGAGGTCCGGGCGGGGTATCGCCTCAAGGTCGATGACCGCACCCTTCCCGCTCACCTCAAGGAGCATACCAAGCGTCCCGATGACGCCCGGGTTGCTGATATCTTTCCCGGCCGTCACAAGACGCTCCTTCCCCAGATCTTCCATCACCCGGATCTGGGCACGCACCGTCTCCGCCGACTTCATCGTGACCGAGTCCCAGTTGAAGCAGCACGACGGATGCACCCGGCCATCGAGATCGATCGCCGCGACAACCACATCCCCCTCCTCCGCCGTATCCGAGAAGATGAGCTGATCCATCCTGGCCGTCCCGAGGATCGCTACATCCACAACGCTGTAGGGCGTATCGGGGTGCAGGTGCCCGCCCACGATCGGGACGCCGAACTGCGTGGATGCCGTGACCATGCCCCGGGTCACCTCGTCGCGTATCCGGTCGTTCGTAACAGAGAGGACATCGACCATCGCGACCGGCCTCCCGCCCATGGCGGCGATATCATGTACGTTCACAAGCACGGCACAGTATCCTGCCCAGAACGGATCCGCCTCCATCAGCTTGCTCCAGATACCGTCCGCCGCAAGAAGCAGCGCATCTTCTGCGTTATGCCGGATGACCGCGGCATCTTCACCGAACGAAGCGATAACATCGGGGTTCTCTATCCGGAGGGACCGGACCATGTCGCCGATCACCTTCTTCCGGGTGACACCCTCGTATTCCCTGACGGCCTGTGCTACCGTATCGGTGGAGCAATCCTTCACCACAAGAACACCAACACTCTGCGTTTCTTTATGGTATTCTGCCTCATCAAAGATAATGTATTTGATTCACCGCTATTATGCACTCCGCCCACAGAACCGATCGGAAGGAGAAACACCGGCAGGCACCCGGCCGGGGTGAGTGCGGCCATCCGGCGGCGCATCCCCGGGCACCCGCATCGGGGTGGCATTTTTGATGCATCGCGTCGAATAGATCGGTATGGACTGGGTGGAGAAGTACAGGCCGCAGCATCTCCAGGATGTTGTGGGGAACTCCGGCGCCGTCAAGCAGATATACGAGTGGGCGCGGGACTGGTCGCGGCAGAAGAAGCCGCTCATCCTGTACGGAAAACCCGGCACCGGCAAGACTTCGAGCGCTCATGCCCTTGCAAACGACATGAACTGGGAGGTGGTGGAACTGAACGCTTCCGACCAGAGGACGAAGGCGGCTCTTGAGAAGATAGCAGGTTCGGGCTCCACTACGGCAAGCCTCTCCGGCGCGAGCCGTAAACTCATCCTGCTTGATGAGGCCGATAACCTGCACGGACAGGCCGACCGGGGCGGGGCAAAGGCCATCGTTGATATCATCGCGGCATCGCAGCAGCCGATCATCCTGATCGCAAACGACTACTACTCACTCACGAGAGAGCTCAAGGCGGTCACGGAGCCGGTGCAGTTCCGGGCGCTCCAGGCGCGCTCGATCGTCCCCCGTCTCCGCCATATCTGCACCGCGGAGGGCGTGACATGCGATCCCGCCGCGCTCGACGAGATCGCGAGCCGCGCCGACGGCGATATGCGGGCTGCGGTGAACATGCTCTACGCCGCGGCAATCGGGAGGGAGCATCTTGCAGCGGGCGATGTCCACGCCTCTGCAAAGGACGAGCGCTCGACCATCTTCGAACTCGTCGGAGCAGTCTACAAGGGGAGGAGGGATGCCGACCTGCTCCGCATGGCGGTTGAGGTCGAGGATACACCCGACACCATCGAACAGTGGCTTGAGGGGAGCCTTGACCACATACCGGATCTCGCCTCCCGGGCAAAGGGCTACGACAGCATAGCGCGGGCGGACGAGTATATCGGGCGGACGTACCGGCGGCAGTATTACACCCTCTGGCGCTACGCAAACGCGGTCATGCTCATCGGTGTTGCCGATGCCGCCGG
>JBAYQF010000257.1:0-2630 GCA_041677325.1 Methanoculleus sp. | reverse complement strand
TATTGGGTGAACCGGTCAAACCCGGTCGCCGTCACCGCGCCCATATCCTCCAGGCGGACGCCGCCGGTCCCGGGATAGTAGAGCCCCGGTTCGATCGTGACGACGTTTCTTGCGGCGAGAATCCCGCCCTGCGGCCCGAGCGACGGTTCTTCGTGTACCTCGAGCCCGACTCCGTGACCGAGGCTGTGGATGAATCCCTGGGTGTTGCTCTCGTAACCGCGGTCGCGGAAGAACTCGACCGTCGCGCGGTAGAGATCGGCACCGGTGACACCGGCGCGGAGCATCGATGCAGCGTGGGATTTTGCATCCCGGACCGCCTCGTACATCTCCCGGATTGCGGAAGATGGTTCGCCCTTCACGACCGTCCGGGTCATGTCGGCGTGATAGCCGGTCAGTTCGTCCTGTGGATATATGTCGATGACGATCGGTTCGTTCTCCTGGAGCGGGCCTGTGCCGGCACTGTGCGGAAGGGCGGTGTCGAGGCCGCAGGAGACGATGGTGTCGGTCCCACGGTAACCATGGGCGAGGAGGTAGGTGTGCATCTCCGTCCGGACGGCTTCAGATGTGAGCGGCACGCCGTTGTGGTGGAGGATGCCGCCTCTCGGTACTGAGTTTCGGATGAGCGCGATCCCGCGCTCCATCGCGCCTTCGGTCGCCCGTTGCGCGGCGCGGATCCACTCGATCTCCTCCGGTGTCTTGACCGCCCGCATCCCCTCGACCGCCCCTCGCTCGTCGAGCATGACCGGGTGGAACGACTCCAGTTCCCGGGCAAGGGCGAGCGGGAAGTTTGCGGGGACAAGGAGAGGGCCGCCGGCGAGATCGGCGATCATGTGGGCGGCCGCGCGCCAGCGGGGTTCTCCGGCCTTGATGTAGTCGAGGTAGCCTGCGTGAGCGCGGGTGACGACCGCGGCCGTCGATTCACGAGTGGCACGCTCATACTCCATCTGTGGAACGACGATCATCCCGCGTTCGCCCTCTTTCTGGACGTAGACCACGGGATCGGTGGTGCGAAACCGGGTCAGGTAGCGCACGTTGGCGTCTGCGGATGAACCGTATGCCGCGTAGGCCGCCGCGCCCGCATCCCGGATAGCCGAATCCAGTCCATTCATTCTACTACCTCTCCCGTTGAAACCACAAGTACTTTTACCCCCACGTTCAAGTATGAATAATGGATGAGGCAACCAAACAGGTCTTCAAGGCAAAGTTCATCATGCTGACGATCATGCTCAACATCATCGTCCTCTGCTTCGCGATGGGTGTCTTCGTCCTCTTCCGGTTCGCGCCCGAAGGGACCACCGGCCTTGCAATCAGTCTATTCCTTCTTGCAGTAGGAACAATCCTCTCCATATCGTTCCGGAAGCAGTATACCCGAACGAAGATCTGGTTGCACGAACAACCATAATATGTGCGTGGACATCCATGCTGGCAAAGATCAAATCCGAGATCGAACTCCTCTCACGGCACCTCGAGGTGATCCGGGCGGTTGTGGAGTACCAGCCTATCGGCATCATGAAACTTGCCGATATCCTGGATCTCCCCTACCACCGGGTCCGCTACTCGCTGCGGGTCCTTGAGCAGGAGGGATACATCCGCGCCTCGCCGGCCGGTGCGGTGGCGACACCGCTCGCAGACGACCTTTTATCAGGTCTTGAGGGCGAGGTTGACGGCCTGATCAGCCTTCTTCAGGTTATCCGGAAGGCAAATTCCCGTAACGTTTAATACGGTTCAGTCAAGACATTATAGAGCACTTGTTATGGTGCCGCCATAACTCAGTTGGTAGAGTGGCTGGCTGTTAACCAGCATGTCACAGGTTCGAGTCCTGTTGGCGGCGTAATTTACTTTTCTTCACTGAATCTTCGCTTCATACCTGATCTGCGGGTGAGGATTGCGCGTTGCAGTGCCTGATTCCTGCTGATCGACGGCTGGCGCTCTACTGCACCGTTCCGTGGTGAGGCAAGTTTCTGATCGTTATCTGCTCCAGGGCGACCGGCCGGAGACCAGAAGCTTCTCCGTCTGATTCCCACCCGGGGCGGCATCCTGCTTCGCCGCCGCTTCCAGGCACTCCACACTGCAGAACGGTATGCTCCCGCTCACAGCCTGATCTTTTAGCAAGAACTCACGCCCACAGTATCCACAATAAGCCGACTTCGTCATCCGTACTCACCTGAGAATGGAGATGCTCTGTCAAGAGATAAATATATCCCAGGATCTCGGGATATGCGATAAACAGCGCCCGTTCAGGACAACCAGCCATATTTTCCCGGTTTCGTGTGCTCCCGGCATAACGGAGCGGCACCGTGGGCGATGATGGAGACCCGGAAGAGGAGAGTCCGGATGGAAACGTTCGTAACCTCCGGAGTAGAGGTTCATGCATCGATGGGTGATCGGGGTTGCCGAGGCTGGTACTGATCGATACGGCGACCGGGACGCGGATCCGGCACCGTATCCGGAGCCTGAAACAGGCGGTGCGGCAGCAGGAGTGGTATGAGACAAAACTCGGGCGCCGGGTGCGGATCGAGAAGGTGTTTGACCGGGACCGTCGCTCCGGGAAAGTATGATAGCCCCGCCGGGCGAACCTGACAACCATGCACGGCGATGCAACGGAACCAGTCTCGCTCAGGGAGGCCATA
>JBAYQF010000256.1:0-2649 GCA_041677325.1 Methanoculleus sp. | reverse complement strand
GAGGCGCTTGCGCAGACGGTCAACATGGAGGGGTTCCTCACCCGTGATACCAACGTCGGGTTCTCCGGCGGCGAGATCAAGCGGAGCGAAGTCCTGCAACTGAAGGTCCAGCAACCCGATCTCCTCATGCTGGATGAACCCGAGAGCGGCGTCGACCTCGAGAACATGAGCCTGATGGGAAAAGAGATCGCAAACCTCCTCGAAAAGGATGTTCACATCGTCAACCGCCGCCGGAGCGGTCTCATCATCACCCATACCGGCTACATCCTCGACTACCTCGAGGCCGACCAGGGCCACGTGATGATCAACGGTCAGATACGGTGCCACGGAAACCCCCGCGAGATCCTGCGCGTGGTCAAGGAGAAAGGATACGGAGAGTGTCTGCGTTGCAAACAGATGTAGGCGATATCGAACGCCTCTCGGAGAAAGACCGGGAGCGCCTCGCCCTGACCGGTCTCGAGGTCGGGATGCAGAACCGGTGCGGGAGTTTCTTTCAGATCGACCAGAACGTGATCCAGACCACCTGCGGGGCCGAAGGTATCGAGATGATCCCCATCAAGGCCGCCCTCGATAAGTACGATTGGGTCGGGGATTACTACTGGAACGCCGTATCACGCGACAAAGACAAATACACGCAATACCTCGCAAAACAGGAGAACCCGCAGGGTCTCGTCGTCATTGCCCACGAAGGGGTGAAGGTCGAGATGCCCCTCCAGGCCTGTCTCTTCCTCCGCGACGAGCCGGTGCAGCACGTCCACAACCTCTTCATCGCGCGGGAGGGCTCAGAGATCAACATCATATCCGGTTGCGCGAGTTCCTGGCAGAAGGAGCGCGGGGCGCATATCGGGGTGACCGAGATCTACGTCGGCAAAGGTGCCAGGGTCACGTCCACGATGATCCACAACTGGAACCCGGGGATCAGCGTCTTCCCACGGAGTGCCACCGTCGTCGAGGAGGACGGGACCTTCCTCTCGAACTACGTCTGCATGCAGCCGGTCAAGAAGATCGATATGTACCCGACGGCCCGCCTGGTCGGGAAGAACGCCGTCGCCCGGTTCTCGAGCATCGTCGTCGCCACACCCGGTTCAACCCTCGATCTCGGCTCCCGCGCCATCCTCGACGCCGAGAGGACGAGCGCCGAACTGATCACCCGGGCGATCACCACCGGTGGCACCGTCATCTCCCGCGGCCACATCCTCGGGGAGAAGGACGGCACCCGCGGTCACATCGAGTGCAAGGGGTTGATCTTAAAGGATGGCGTCATCCATGCCATCCCCGAGATCGAAGGGACATTGACCGGCACCGAACTCTCCCACGAGGCCGCCGTCGGAAAGATCGCGCGTAACGAGATCGAGTACCTCATGGCTCGTGGACTCTCCGAGGAAGAGGCCACCGCAACCATTATACGCGGGTTTCTGGATGTGAAGATCAGCGGTCTTCCTGCGGTTCTGCAGGAGCAGATCGATGCCGCGATCGACCAGGCGGAATCAGGATTCTGATCCGGGAGGGGAGATGATGGAGACCGATCCCTGCAGGCGGGAACGCGAGGAGATGGTGGAGTTCCAGATCCGGGCGCGAGGGATCAGGGATGAGCGGGTGCTCGCCGCGATGCGAACGATCCCCCGTCACCTCTTTGTGCCGAAGGGACTTGAACGCGCGGCCTATGAGGACCGGCCGCTCCCCATCGGCGGCGGGCAGACCATCTCCCAGCCCTATATCGTCGCCGTCATGACCGAGCAGCTGGAGATCCGCCCGCACGACCGTGTTCTTGAGATCGGAACCGGCAGCGGCTACCAGGCGGCGCTCCTCGCCGAACTCGGGGCGGATGTCATATCCATCGAACGCCTCGACGACCTCGCTCTCCGGGCGCAGGAGAACTTCACGCGGGCCGGGGTCACGGGTATCAGGGTGGTCGTCGGCGACGGCACGAAAGGGTATCCACCGGAAGCGCCTTACGATGCCGTCATCATCACGGCGGCAAGCCCTGAGATCCCCGAACCCCTGGTGGAGCAGCTCGCTGAGGGGGGGCGGCTGATCGCCCCCGTCGGGCCGAGGGAATGCCAGGATCTCATCAAACTCGTCAAGCGGGAAGGGAAGGTGCAGAGGATCCCGCTCGGCGGCGTCTGTTTCGTGCCGCTGATCGGGCAGTTCGGGTGGCAGGGAGAGGTGTCCCCGCGATGATCTACGACATCACCCGCGACCTCTCCGAGGATGCCGTCATCTATCCCGGGGATATCCGGCCCAGGTTCCACGAGATCGACAACGGGCAGTATCGCGTGACCGAGATGACACTCGGGAGTCATACCGGGACGCATATCGATGCTCCGTCGCACTACATCAGGGGAGGGCTGACGGTCGATACGATCCCGCTCGATCTCCTGATAGGCCCTGCACGGGTGCTCGACTGCAGCGGTGCAGGGGGTATGATCGAGCCCGGTCATATCGCCGCCCACCTCGACGGCGCGAGGGCGGTCCTCATAAAGACCTTCTTCTCGGGGCACCGGGAGTTCGATCCCGGCTACCAGTCTCTCTCCCTCGATGCGGCGGAGGCGATCGTCGATGCCGGGATCACCTGCATCGGGACGGATGCACCGTCGATCGAGTCGTTCAACGGTGACGGTTCCGTCCACCGCCTGCTTCTCGGGAGCG
>JBAYQF010000255.1:0-2659 GCA_041677325.1 Methanoculleus sp. | reverse complement strand
CTGGCCCTGCTCCTGCGTTATGTGGCATCGCCATCCCACATCGCGCACAGTCACGCCACGGCAGCGATCATGAGAAAGATCGCGGAACACCTCGGTGAGGATGCGGCGATGTGGGAAGTCATCGGTCTTCTGCACGACATCGACTACGATATCGTCGGTGCTGATATGGAGCGCCACGGCATCGAGGGATACCGGATTCTCATCGAGAACGGTATCTCCGAAGAGATCGCGGATATCGTCAGGCGCCACAACCACCTGCTCACGTCCGGCTACGAGCGCCCGGTCGAGGTTGCGCTCCAGGCGGCGGATAGCGTATCCGGCCTGGTCATCGCCTGCGCCCTGGTGAAGGGCGGGGCGATCGATGAGGTTACCCCCCGAACAGTGAAGAAGAAGTTCAAAGAGAAGTCGTTTGCTGCCGGGTGCGAACGCGAGAGGATCCGGATGATCGAACCGCTCATGGACATGGAGACGCTCTACCGTCTCGCGATCGAGGGGCTCGTGGAAGTCCGTGGTGATATCGGTCTTGCCTGAGAGCAACCCATATATGACTCCCTGACCGAGGATTGAGGATATGATGCAGGAAGAGCGCGTGAAGGTTATCGATCGCACAAAAGAGGCTGTAATGCTCCTCGTCGAGCGGATGGACGCCCGGCTCATCCCGGAGGTCGGGATGAACATCGTCTACGCTCTGCCCGACGCGCGGGGAAAAGACGACGTGGCGGGAGTCCCCGGCCGGATCGTCAGGCTCGGTGATACGGTACATCCTGTTGGGGAGATCACATTCGGGGCAAGCGACCACGTAGCCCGGATCGTTATTACGGCGATGCGTTTCGACCCGGAGATCCGGAGTGCGGCAAACGTCCGCTTCTCGGATACAATCCTCACGGAGCTCGACAACCTCCTCTTCGAGGTCTGCTCGTTCGACCGGGAGAACGAACCGCCGGGCATACGGACGATGGATTGGGGTGTCGCCTCCTGCTGCAAGGAGGGTGTGCCCGACATCATCTACGATCGCGGGGCAGTGGGGAAAGAGCCGATGATCCGGGTTCTCGGCGAGGATCCGGTCATGGTCGCACAAAATATTCTTAAACTGTCGAATCGCATTACCTATGCACAATTGTAAGGGTAGGTCCACATGGGAATAAAACCGTCATATATCAAGAACCTCGGCGAAGAGCTCATCGTCAAGCATCGCAGTAGATTCAGTGGAGACTTTGAAGAGAACAAGCACGCGGTTGCTGAGGTTGCCGCGATCGACAGCAAGGCCGTCCGGAACCGGGTTGCCGGATACATCTCAAGAAAGATAAATACGAGGAAGCGGTAAATCAAACTATATGTTTGAAGGAATCCTTCCAGCAATCATCACTCCTTTTTACCGGGACTCAAGAGCGAGTCTCGATATTGAAGGATTACAGTCCAACATAGAGTTTCTCCTGCAGCGTGGGGTTCACGGTATCGTACCCTGCGGGTCGACAGGTGAGTCCGCGACGCTTACGTTCGAGGAGCACGAACTGGTGATCGGCAAGACCGTCGAGGTCGTCAACGGCCGGGTGCCGGTGCTTGCCGGGACAGGATCGAACAACACAGAGGAGGCCGTCCGCCTGACACGTTCGGCGAAGGATGCAGGTGCGGACGGCGCGCTCGTCATCAGTCCGTACTACAACAAACCGAACCGGTCCGGTCTCGTCAAGCACTTCACGATACTTGCCGACCTCGATCTTCCAATCATACTCTACAACGTCCCCGGCCGGACGGGGCAGAACCTCCAACCCGACCTGGTGGCGGAACTGGCAAAACATCCGAACATCGTCGGGATCAAGGAAGCAAGCGGCGACATCAGCCAGATAACCCGGATCATCGAGGCGACACAGGATGAGGAGTTCAGCGTGATCTCCGGGGATGATGCAATGACCCTCCCTGTCCTTGCCATGGGGGGTGCCGGTGTCATATCGGTGACGGCAAACGTCGATCCGGCTCGAATGGTGGGGATGTACGAAGCATACCGGGCCGGCGATCTTGCCCGTGCGCGCGTTCTGCACTATGAACTTGCTCCGCTCATGCGGGCGATGTTTATCGACACGAACCCCATCCCCGTAAAGAGGGCGGTTGGGCTCCTCGGGATGGCTGCAGGGCCGGTAAGGCTGCCGCTCGATGATCTCGATGAGGCGAAGACGGAGCAATTGAGGAAGGTGCTGGTAAATCATGGTTAAGATAGCCGTATCCGGTGCCCTGGGCCGTATGGGTACCAACATCGGCCAGGTTGTCAACGGTGCTCCCGACATGGAACTTGTGGGAGGCATCGATGTGCGGGAAGGGACGCTTTTTGGAAAAGAAGTCGTTCCCGCTGATCGGATAGATGTATTCTTGAAGGAGAAGAAGCCCGATGTTCTGGTCGACTTCACCATCGCGGCCGCTGCGGTCGAGAACATCAAGGCCGCCGCACGGAACAACGTGGCGCTCGTCGTCGGAACGACGGGGTTCACCCCCGAGCAGAGGGCGACTATCGCAGACGCTGTTGAGGGAACCGTCCCGGCGGTGATATCGAGCAACTTCTCCGTCGGCGTCAACATCTTCTGGAAACTCGTGCGGGAAGCGGCACGCGAGCTCGGTGATTATGATATCGAGGTCACCGAAGCCAATCACCGCTACAAGAAGGATG
>JBAYQF010000254.1:0-2665 GCA_041677325.1 Methanoculleus sp. | reverse complement strand
TGATCTCCACCCGCTCGACCTTGACACCCCAGGCATCCGTCTCCCGGTCAAGGATGTCCCGGAGACGTGCGTTGATGATATCACGGTTGTAGAGGATCTCGTCGAGCTCCATGTCGCCTATGATCCCGCGCAGACTCGTCTGCGCAAGCGCCACCGTCGCCGACCGATAGTTCATCACCTCAAAGTAAGCCTTCTCAGGATCAATCACCCTGACGTAGACGATCGCGTCCACATTCGTCGGGGAGTTGTCCTTCGTGATCACCTCCTGGCGTGGGACATCCATCACCTCCGTCCTGAGATCGAGTTTCTTGACCACCGTGATCAGCGGAACCACCCACCGGAACCCGGGGTTCATCCTTCCGATATACTGGCCGAGACGAACCTGGAGACCCTGTTCATACGGCTGGACGATCACCACACCGCGGGCGAATATGAAGATGATGACGATGATGAGAAAGACGGTGATAAGCCCCGTCCATGGAAAATCTCCTGTTAAAAGCATCTTATAGAACCTCCTTCACAACGACGTGCACCCCTTTTGAGTGGACGACGATAACTTTTCTCCCAACCGGGATCTCCCCCGACTCGGAACGGGCACTCCAATCCATGCTCCCGATCCGCACCTTCCCCGCAAGCGTCTCCGGATCGACCGTGGCGATCACCGTCCCTTCAAGGCCGACGAGCGAGTCCCGCGAGAGAGTCTTCGGCGGTTCCTGCCCGGGTGTGAGACGGCTGTAGAGCCATACCGTGATCGAAGCCGCTCCGATCGCCGTGAGAACCCCGACGACGAGGCTGACCGGAGAAGTGAGGATATCGACGCCGAGGAGGAGGAGCGCTCCGAGGATGATCATGACCGTGGCGGGAACAGCAATGAAGAACCCGGGATGATAGGTCTCGACCAGAAGCAGCGCCGCCCCGACCACGATCAGCATCCAGCCAAGGGTAATCCCCTCTATCAGCATATGAGAGAAGTTGACCCGGCGGGATAAAAGGCTATGGAGAGCGCGCTCCATCAGGAACGATCTACCGGATCCAGGCGGGAAAAGGTCGCCGGAGCGCCGAACGATATCCATGCTCCGACGACGGCGGCCTGAAGATACTGGAGGGTGAGAGCGGCAAGACCGGCATCCTGTGGGACGAGCAACCCGAACCCGAACCAGATTGTCCCGGCAACAGCGATCCCGACGATGTAGCGGAGCAGGTGGGCTGATCTCTCTGTTTCAGCGGATACACACCCGGAACGACGATCCAGTGCCGCACCCGCCCCGAACCCGAAGAAGAACCCCGACGTCGTCATGGCATCCCGGAGGGAGAGGGGGGCGATCGGCTCACCGGACCCGGCAATCGCTTGCGCCGCCCAGGATGCAGGAACCTCCCAATCCCCGAGCACCACAAGAGCAGAGACCGAGATCAGCACCAGGACGAGGGAGCCCGCGAACGCGGCAAACACCTTTTCTCCGGGGGAGAGGGCAGCGATCTTGCGGCCAACCGGCCTTTCGAGGGCAAAAAATCCCCCGAGAACGGCAACCCCGACCAGAAACCCCGCGACGATATCGGTCGGAAAATGGACACCGAGGACGATCCGGGAGGCGCCGATGAGGGCGATAATGACGACCGCAACGATGGAGAACCATCTCCGTCGGACAGTGGCGGCGGCGAGCCCCCAGAACGTCACCGCCACCTGTGCGTGCGTCGACGGCAGCGAGAACGACGGGTGACACCCGAGCGCCCCGACGTCAGGGCTCACCCAGTAGGGACGGGGAAAGTGGAGCAAGGCCTTGAGCACCCCGTTTATTCCGGCCGATATGCCCATGAGAAGGCCAAGCCGGAGCCCGAGGTGTGGGTTTCTCCCCCAGTAGAGGTAGGCGATGATGAGCAGGTAGCACCCCGGATGGCCGAGAACCGAAAAAAAGTGCGCCGGGGCAGAAAGCCACGCCGCCTGTTCCTGGACCGCCCGGATGAGCGCCACCTGGCTATCGATCATACAATTCCGGCAAGATCAAGGTGCGCGAGCAGCTGAGGCATCGCCGCCGAAGCACCGTTGATGATGAACTGGATGGCTATCGCGAGGACGATGATCGCCATCAGTTTCGGGACGACCCTGAGTCCACCCTCCCCGATGAGAGAGAAGATCTTCGGTCCATACAGCATCCCGACATAGGATATGGCAAGAGCCACGACGATGCCGAGGAAGACGGCGATGACGCCCCAGATCCCTTCAGGCCCCGATGCAAGCAGGATCACCGTCGTGATCGTCCCCGGGCCGCACGAGAGCGGGAAAGCCAGCGGGACGACGGCGATATTCTCGAGGTCCGCACCCGAGTAGGCCTCGCCCCGTGAGGCGAGCATCCCGGTCGCCACGCTGATCAGGAGGATGCCGCCGGCTATCTGGAATGCCGGGACGGTTATGTTGAAGATGGTAAATATCAGCTGTCCGGTGAGGGCGAAGAAGGCGAGCACGATGAAGGCTATCTTCAGGGAAGTCATGATGACCTTCATGCGTTCGGCTTTGCCCATCCCGTCGGTGAGCGCCGTGTAGACGGCAACCGTGGAAGCCGGGTTCATTACAGCGGTGATTGATGCGACCGCGACCAGGCTGAACCCCAGAAAACCGATGAGCTCGGTGATCAAGTCCATTCCGGATCACCATATTCCAGGATCATGG
>JBAYQF010000253.1:0-2668 GCA_041677325.1 Methanoculleus sp. | reverse complement strand
CCACGACATAAGGATGTGCTTGACAGAATTGGTCGAACTCGAAAACAGGCCGGATCCGGCATCAACCTCGTCAAAGAAGAGCGAAAACCGGAACAGGGCTTTATCGAAGCCCGATAATGAAAAATTTCAGTTGAATCCGCCGAGATTGATTATCAGTTATATACTAGAGCACTACCACGACATCTACCCCGGGGTCACCCCGCCCCCGGGCACCTTTCTCTTAGAAAGGGTTAAGATTCCGGTCTCTTGAAATATTTGAGCGCTTCAGGCCGGTGCCGCTCAAGTTCCACAAAGAAGTACTGCGCAAGTTGCGGGTCGGACCCGTCGATCACCTGCTGCAGGGTACGAAGCAGCCATCCCTGGATCTCCTGATCCTGATCGAGGGTATTCATCACGACGACGACAGCCTCATCTACATCCTGTCCATTCTTCCAGCGATAGGGCATCAGATACCATCTCCAGAGAGGAAATCCTCGTCCTGCACATAAAACGCTTACGAACCGTCACACCGCGACCCGGGGGGATGTGCCGGTTCCTCAGGAACACGAGATTTAAGTGATTCGCAGGACAACGGGAGGTGCGGATGAGGTGCTCAAGATGTATCGTACGACAATCCAGGTAGATACCCATGGTGAAGGCGAGATCGTCGACCTCACGCCCCGCGTGACGCAGGTGGTCGCCGAGAGCGGTGTTCGGGAAGGACTCGCGAACATCTTCGTCGTGGGCTCGACCGCCGCCGTCACCACCATAGAGTATGAACCGGGCGTGCTCTCGGACCTCCGCCGGGCGCTCTCGGTCATCGCCCCGGCCGATATCCCCTACGCTCACGACGCGGCATGGGGCGACGGCAACGGACGCTCTCACGTCAGGGCGGCGATCGTCGGCCCGTCGCTCTCCATCCCGGTCATCGGCGGACGACTCGCATGCGGCACCTGGCAGCAGATCGTCCTCCTCGAACTCGACGTGCGGTCGAGACGCGAGAGGACGGTCCACGTCACCGTCATGGGATGATGTACGGCACAACCTCCGTGCGGCGGACAAAAGGAGTATGGTGTTTTAACCGGCAGCACATACCCTGCTCCCGGTCTTTTCCGGGTTCACCCGGGGAGGATGACTGATTTAATCAAGAGGTACCGTCTCGAGCTGGGATACCAGCTCCCAGATGCGGGTCCGTGCGTGAACCGGCATGTTCGGGTCATTGCTGACCTCGTCGATCATAGAAATTGCGGTTGCTGCACGAAGACCGATGCTCCTCGATTCGTCCTGGAGGACCGATCGGGTCGAGTCTGCAACACGCCGAATATTTCTTGGGATGGTAGAATCTTCACTGATATTCTGCAACATCTGGATGCAGATCCGTATTGTTTCTTCCGGACTTGCCATTAGAATTACCCCTTTATTATTAATGGCATCCAGACATATATAAGTTCATTAAGGGAGTTCAACGAAATGACGGCTGATCGGGCTGACGAAGTCATGGCCGGGTATCTCCTCAAGGGAGGAAAGATGCTCGCTAAATCCTGTAAAGTCTGCGGTTACCCCCTGTTTGAGTATAAGGGAGAGACACAGTGCGTCATCTGCCCGCTTGCTGCGTCGGAAGAGTCCCACCCCGAACCGGAACCGGCTGCACCGGTCACGGAGCCAGAACAGGAACCGGCCGCACGGGGGGTGCAGGGCGAGGCTGCCGCCGAGATAGAACGGACGATCGTCCATCTCTGTGGGCGGATCAGGGGCGAACAGAGACCTGATGAGTGCCTGACCCTGATGAAGGCGGTCGAGCGGGGTGCAAGAGCCCTCGCAAGGCTGGATCAGCGGTAAGGCCTGCGGGCAAGATCCCATATCGCACGGGCGGTCTTCTCCCCGATCCCGTGCACCGCCGAGAGTTCTTCCGGCTCGGCATCAATGATCGCCTTGAGTGATCCGAAGTGTTCAAGGAGGAGACGTGCGCTTTTTAGACCGACGCCGGGGAACGCGGCGAGCGCGTACTCCTGCTCCTCGCGGACAGAGCGGAAAGACTTTTTCGGGTGCACCTTCCGCTCTCCCCGCTCGCTCCCCTCCCGCTGTGCAAGCACATACAGCGTCTCGGCGGTGTCGTCCGCATCCCGGGTGCGTATCAGTGCGACGCCCATATCGACCGTGATGGCTGCAAGAGTGCCCCGGATTGCGTTCGGATGGATGTTTCGCACCGAGTAGAGGTCGTCCTCTCCCTCGATGATCAGGATAGGGCGCAGAACCACGTCGGCCATCGCCTTGATCTGCCCGAAGAGATCGCGCTCGATGAGGGTGCCCACGAAGTCCTGCACCGTCTTCCTCTCCACAAGGATGCGTTCGCCGATGGCGTAATCGCCGAACTCGAGGCGTTCGAGCGTGATCGATGCCCCGAGTTCATGCAGGCGGCCGGCGACTCTCGATGATGTCTCACGGTCATCGACGGTGATCGCCGGCCCTTCCGGGGCAAACGCAAGGAAATCCGTCTGGCGGGTGGTGGATGGGGTGGATGGGGTGGATGGGGCGGGCGGTGCGGATACGGTGCTCATCTCCTTGATCCCTGCTACCATCGCCCGTTCACGGCTCTGGCTTGCGTACCGGAACGCCTCATCGGACGTGCCCTTCGTCACCAGCACGACGATCGTGCCGCTGCCGCTTCGCCCTGTCCGCCCCTTCCGCT
>JBAYQF010000252.1:0-2677 GCA_041677325.1 Methanoculleus sp. | reverse complement strand
GCTATTATCGCCTTTCTGGCGATCACGGAAGCGGCCCGGTGTCCTGGAGATTGCTCTCCGGGACGCCATCGGTGCATCGGCTCCGAGCTTCAGGGGAAAACGCAAACCCCAAATTCTCTCGTAGAGGACGAATCCTTGAGATAGATCATACCTTTTAGACCTTTGAGCCGGGTAAAGGCCGGGATTGCTCTCCTCGCCCTGTTCCTCGCCCTTGCACAGCCAGCATCTGCCGGGCTGTACACCGGTTCGTGCGGGATGGTGTGGACGGACACCGTCATCCTGTTCGGGCGGAACAACGAGATGGCCTATTACGAAGAGCGGGGCGCATCCATGGCGCCCATCGCAGCCAACCTGATTGCAGAGGCTCCCGACTTCAGCAACCTCTCCTGGAGCGACGCCTTCCGCGAGACCTGCGCCTACATGGAGGAACGTTATGCCTTTACGGAATGGCGCGGCATCGACTGGGATTCGCTCTATTTGGCCTACGCACCGAAGATCGCTGAGGCCGAGAGGAACCGGGACAGCGCCGCGTACTACCGCACGCTCCGGGAGTTCGTCTACGCTGTCCAGGACGGGCACGCCCTGGTCCGCTCTCCCGGGGACTTCGGCGGGGGCTACGGGTTTAGCATCGCAATGTTTGACATGGGGAAAGTGATCGTGACCTACGTCGCAAACGGGAGTGGTGCAGAGAAGGCGGGCATCAGGTCGTGCCGGTCTTCAAGGAGAGCAACCGGGATACCGAATCGAAACAGATCCGTTTCAACTGCTCGGGGTCCTTCTTCAGGTGAAGTTCCGTGATCAGGAGACCGATCACAAGGGCGAGGATCGCCCGGGCGGCCTCCTCGGGAACGATCTCAGCAGAAACCGATCCTTTCTTCTGCATCCGGGAGATCTGGCTCCCGATGAACGCAACATTTTCATCAAACAGTGTGGAGTAGAGTGCTTGCAGCTCAGGATCCTGCGGAACGATCGTGACCATCTGGGAAAAGGTATTGGTATAACGCTTCAGATCCCCATACATCAAGTCTGTGATCCGTGAGAAAACCTCAGGACCATCATCCGATTCTTGAAATGCCTTCTTGAGCTCTGACCGAACCCTCGTAAAGACCTCAAGCACCATCTCCCGGAACAGTGCCTCTCTACTCTCAAAATACGTATACAACGCTCCTTTGGTGACGCCTACCTTCTGCGCGATATCATCGAGCGTTGCCGCCGTCACCCCTTTCTCGGAGACCACCTCGATCGTGGCATTGATGATCTTTTTCTTTGCATCTCTACGATATTCCGGATTTATTCGGGCCATACTGAGGGATAACAGTATGACGACTGACTTTATAATACTGGATCTTGAACTACCGTTCAATAAACTAAAAATAAGTTTAATAATCTGACTGAGACTATAGTGGTACGAAGAGTTATGAAACAGGTACCCAGCGATCGACCCTCTGGAAAGGGAGGGCTCAAAGTGGCCGAGAAGAACCGGGAGGGTTCGGTCCCGGCAACAGGAGATCGATCTACATACGCAGTGCTGTCTTTGATAGCTGTACTGCTGGTTTTTGGTCTCGTCTTCCCGGCCGCGGCCGCAGGATCCACGGTCATCATCACCGGATACGAGGTAAACCCGCCGGTCATCCTCCCGGGCGGGATGGGGACGATCACCGTCACGCTGAAGAACACCGCAAACCAGGCGATGGAGTCTGAATCCGATACGTTCACCTGGGGCACAGGGAGCACCGTCACCACGACGAGCACCGATATCAGTGCAAAGATCGAGAGCGCGATCCTCGTCGGAAAGGGAGTAGAGGTCGTGCACGGGTCTTTCCAGGATGTTGGATCGATCGGACCCGGCCAATCCTTCCCCCTTACCTTCCAGATCCGTGCCCCGGCGGGTGACGGCATCTACTTCCCCGAGGTCTGGATCAGCGTCCGGGGCGGCGATAAGGTGCGGTATCCGATACCGGTGAACGTCAACAGCGCCGCCCTGCTCCCCAAAAATCCCGCCATCACCGTCGAGAAATCAGTCCCGGAGAGTGTGAGCCCCGGCGACGACTTTGTCGTATGTTTGACGCTCACCAACACCGGGGAGATCAGGGCAAACAACATTGACGCTGTGGTTCACCCGAACACCTCTGCGGTTGCTCTCAAGAGCCCGGGCACGTACCACCTGGTCCACCTCGACCCCGGGGCGTCGCGGGACATCAACTTCAGTTTTACATCGGATAGGAACGCTCCGTCCGGGCTAGAGGTCATCTCAGTCCCGATTGGGTATATCCGTGCCGACGGCTCCCGCTTCGAGCAGGTGGAGCAGGTGGGCATAAACCTGCAGGGCAAGGCGGCGTTGAGCATCTCGGCCGTCTCGACGGACCCGTCCCCGGCCGTCTCCGGCGGACCTTTCACCCTGATCCTGCGGATCGAGAACACCGGCACCGGCGATGCGACCGCCCTCAAGGTCAGGATCGACGCCCCCGTCTCCGGCTCAAAGCAGGCATTCGTCGGCAAGATAAAGCCGGGGAGCGACGCACCCGCCGTCTTCACCCTGAGAACGGATCAGTCCGGCGAGATCCCCGTCACCGTCAACCTGTCGTACGAGGACTATTACGGCCCGCACAGCAGGATCGAGGAGATGGCCCTCGTTGTGAACCCGTCGGCCGGACCGTGGGCCGCTCTTGCCGTTCTC
>JBAYQF010000251.1:0-2695 GCA_041677325.1 Methanoculleus sp. | reverse complement strand
CAACGGATATTGAGAGAGAGACCGAGAGGCTCTTGCGCGTGGACGACCTCATCCAGCAGCAGCAGGCGCTCACCGAGGAGATCGGTCGCCTGAAACTGACCCGCACGCTCATCAAGGATTATACCGACTACCTCCTCCAGGTCGTCCGGGACCGGATCGAGGAGGAGGCGGGGAGGGTGCTCTCGGAGATCACCGATGGGCGTTACGGCACGGTGATGCTCGATGATGACTTCACCGTCCTCGTCCACGACATGGGAGACGACTACCCGGCCGACCGGTTCAGCGGCGGGGAGCAGGACGATATCGCTATCGCGCTTCGGGTGGCGCTTTCGCGGTTCCTTGCCGAGGTGAACGAGGTGCACGACTCCACGTTCCTGATATTCGATGAGATCTTCGGGAGCCAGGACGAGGGGCGGCGAAACAACCTTCTCCGTGCGCTCCGAACCCAGGAGGCACATTTTCCCCAGATCCTCCTCATATCCCATATCACCGAGGTTCAGGATGAGTTCTCGACGACGCTCGTGGTCGAGATGGGTGGAGATCAGGCGAGCAGGGTCAGGGAGTTTGAATGACCGATCCGAATACTGATTACCAGGACGCTATCCAGCGGATCGCAGGCCGGATCCGCGAGTGTGCCCCGCCCGACCTTGCCGGGCGGTTTGCGGCCGCCGGCGGGTTCGATGCATCGTCATACCGCCGTTGCCGGGCCAGGTTCGACGGAACGGTCTGTGCGGTGGACGGGAGCAACACCGTCATCCTCGATGCGGGGAGTTTTGCCGTTGCCGCCGTCCGATCATCGGTCAGCTCATATGCGGGCGGCTCACGCCTCCATCACCGGACGACGCCCCTTCAGATCGTCACGGTCAACCCGGGAACGGGGAACGAGGACTTCGATGAGATATTTCACGACTGTTTCCAGTGCTCCCCGAAGGTGCGCCTCAACCATGACGACCCGATCCAGAACTCCGCCGTCATACGAGATACCCTCGAGTTCTGGGCGGCGATGGAGATGGCCGAAGAACTCGATGCCGGCGACCTCATCGTCCTCGACGGTGCTCTCCAGGTCCGCCACGCAAGCCACGACGAGATCGTCGAGAGGCTCCTGAACCTCTGCAACCTCCGGGGCGTGCTCATCGCTGCGGTGACGAAACGGACATCGCTCACCTGGGGCGGCGGACACCCGATCGTCCCGGCGGCAGAGGGGCTTGCACGCGACCTCGGCATCCCCGGTCCCTGGTATCTCTGCGTCTCCGCGCCCGAAGGCCTGATCGACCGCCGGGAGAAACACTCCTGGAAGCAGCGGGGCGAGCAGTACGTTGCAAGGCTGCACCCGCGGGCAGAACGGGCGTTCAAGGTGGAGATACCCGGGTACTACAGCCAGGATACGATCGGCGAGGTCTTCACGGCGCTCGCGGCCTACGCCGACGACGGGAGGGTTACTGGCTACCCCTACCCCCTCCTCGACGCCCATCTCACGACGAAGATCGGGATGGATGCGGTCGAGCAGGTCCGTCAGGACATCATCCGGGGTATGGATCTGCTCGGGATGACCCTTGCCGACTATACCAGCCTTTTTGGTGATTATCATGACGAGTTTGATCGATATTAGCGGCGGCGACGCCTCAAAATACCGCCTGATCGGTGACCGGGTGCTCGGTTACCGGTTTGCCGTCCCCCACGACGCGGAACTCTATCTCGGGGACGTGTTGAAGATAACCGACGACATCAAAGGGCTGACGTTCTTTGCGAAGGTGAACGACCTCCTCCACGACTGCAACTTCGCCGACCCGAAGTGGGACACCCGCCCCCATACCGAGCACTTCTACGGGATAGGGGAGGATGTCTTCATCCTTGTCGAGGCAACGCCGCTCGGGTATGTCGGGGGCGACGGCGCCTTCCGAAAACCCCGGACGCTCCCCGCAAAGTTCTCCCGTGTCGAACGCCCGGATTCGCGCGACTTCGCGTTCCTTGCGCAGGTGATGGGCGAGATAGAGGTCGGTGTGATGAAGAGCGGGCAGGACGTCCTGAGGGATGTCAGGGTGGCGCTCCACGCACAGGTGATGCGCCAGCACATGGGCGTCTTTGCGACGACCGGCATGGGGAAGAGCAACTTCATGAAGGTCTTCTGCGCCTCGTGCATGCAGGCGCGGGAGTTCGGGCTCCTCATCGTCGACCCGCACGGCGAGTACGTTGCGGGAGGGCGATCGTCGAGCGGGGAGGCTACCATGGGGCTCCTGCACTACCAGGCCGGCCGCGACGGGCTCGAGGTCTTCTCCACCCGGTCGGAGGAGTACAGGAGGAGGTATCACCTGAACCGTCTCTACCTCGACCACGACGACTTCAGGGCGCCCGATCTCCTCCTCCTCTACGAGCACTCCCCGCCCCAGCGCGAGGTCGTGGAGATGCTCGAGAGCACGCCGGGTTCCGAGGTGATCGACTTCTTCCAGAACACCGATTTCTCGACTTTCGATGCCGGGACCTACGCCGGTCGGCACCAGAGGATTGCAAGCGACCTGAGAAACTTCTCGCCGAGCACGCTCTCCGTGATGCAGCGGCGCATCAAGGGCATGCTCAACCGGAACAAGGGTTTTCTCCGGTCGAGCGGTTCATCGATCCCTGATATCATCAAGGCGATCCACGAGAATAAGGTCGTCCTGATCGACATCCCGGGGATGAGCGAGCAGAGCGAACTCTT
>JBAYQF010000250.1:0-2703 GCA_041677325.1 Methanoculleus sp. | reverse complement strand
GAACGTTTCAACGCCTCATCCACGACGTAGCGCACCCCGCTACAGCAGGGCACCTCCATGTGCAGGACGGTGATCGAGTGGATCGCATGCCGTGAGAATATCTCGGCGAGTTTTGTTATGTATCCGGCAACGTCCGCATCCAGCTTCGGGCAGAAGATGAGCAGGACCTTCCCCTGCAGGAAGTCGCGGTGGAAGTCGCCGTAGGCGAAGGGGACACAGTCCCCGGATATGAGGAGATCCGCATCGTCGAAGTAGGCGGCGTTCGGGTTCGCGAGCGTCAACTGGATCGGCCACTGCCGTAGTGCCGAATCGACGCGCTCCGCCACCGCGATCTCTCCCTTCGGGATGCTCTCTGCCATGGAGCCCGGGCACACAGCCGGAGCCGCGGGGGCGCTCTTATGCAGGGGGACCGGGATGGCGTTCTCGTTCAGGTAGTCGATCGCCTCGCGATACAGCCCCTCCTCCCCGTGGCCGAGGAGGTGTTCGAGATGTGCCCTGATGACCGCTTCGCCCTTCGGTGCGATCATTTCCGCCATCACGACCTTCTCGTTATAGGGTTCAGCCTCCCGCTCGATGACGGAGATCGCCCCTTCCGGGCACGTCCCGATGCAGGCGCCGAGACCGTCGCAGAAGAGGTCGCTCACGAGCCGGGCCTTCCCCTCGATGATCTGGAGCGCTCCTTCAGGACAGTCGGGTATGCAAAGGCCGCACCCGGTACACTTCTCCTCGTCGATATCGATGATCTTTCGCTTCATCATGACCTCCTCTCTTCACTCTTCCTTGATGCTCATGGTATCTTCCTGCTACCTCCTCAAATACTCTTTGTGATCCGCCGGACACTCCGTCGCCGTTGCCGGAGACGTCACCCGTGAGGAGGATGTCGGGAACGCCATACGGATTGCGGTAACGACCTTCGGCAAACTCGATATCGCCGTCAACAACGCCGGGCTGATGGACAGGATGGATCCGGTCGCCGATCTCGGCGACGATACCTGGAACACGGTCATCGACGTCAACCTGACCGGGCCGATGCGGCTCTTCAGGGCCGCCATCCCGGAGAGGGAGAAGACCGGAGGGGGAGTCTTCGTCACCGTGGCATCCGTGGGGGGCATACGCGGGGCGCGGGCCGGAGCCGCGCATCGAAGCACGGTGTCATAGGGCTTGCGATGAATGTCGCCTACTCGTATGCGAAGAAGGGCATACGCTCGAACGTCATCGCTCCCGGCGGCGTCAACACCGAGATCCTCAGCGGCAAAGACCTGAACCAGAAGGGGGCGGCGATCTATGCCGCAGGCACGGTTACCAACCCGCGCATGGGAGAGGCGATAGAGATCGCCCGGCTGGCGCTCTTCCTGGCATCGGACGAGTCGAGCCTGGTGGACGGCCTACTGATCGTGGTTGTATCCTCGCGGGAATGAGGGGCATGACCGACCGGCATAAATGAATTATCCCGGAACGAAGAGATCTTTAAGAACATGTCCCGCCACCCTGCACCCGCGTTCGACGTCTTTAACGTCTACTTCGAGCGTATATACGACCCTGCGATGCACGTCGCCATCATGCTCGACGGCGGGATCGATGCCGGCATCCTGCGGGAGGCGACGATGAAGGTGATCGCCTCCGACCCCTATCTCCGGTCACGCTACGCGGAGGTCGATGGGCTGCCGGTCTGGGAAGAGATCCCCCCGGGGGAGTGGGAGAAGGCGTTCGTCCTCGGCGCCGCCGGTGAAGACCCTCTCCGCACGCCGCCCCCCCCGCTCGATGTTCGCGCAGGGCCGCAGGTCCGGGTCGGCCTCTACCGGGGAGCGGAGAGGGATATCGTCGCCGTCACCTGCCACCACGGATTTTGCGATGCGGCCGGGGTCATGGCCGTTGCCCGCGAGGTCTTTGTTGCCTACCGGAGGCTGACGGCGGATCCGGCCTACCGGCCTCCCTCCCGAAAACCCTACGAACGGGGCACCGACCGTATCCTCGCGCTCTACTCCGAGGAAGAGCGGCAGCAGGCACTTGCGGAGGAGGAGCCCTTCGTCGACCGGTGGAGCTTCCCCGTCGAGCGGATGGGTCGGGGAGCGCCCCGTATAGCCTCCCGGACGCTTGCGCCGGAACGGCTCGGGCGGATAAAGGCTTTCGGGAGAACGCACGGCGCCACGGTGAACGACGTCCTCATCGCCGCCTTTTTCCTTGCTCTCCTGAAAATCCGGGATGACCCTTCCGACCGGGATGCTCCCCGATCGATCCTGACATCGGCCGATCTCCGGAAGAGATATCCCGGGTGTTATGGGGAGGAATTGCCCATAAACCTCTCTGTTGCCTACGAAGTCACCTTCTCCGCGGCGGAGGAGGCGGAGATGGAGGAGATCGTCGGCCGGGTGGTGGAGGCGACGATCCGGAGGAAAAAAGAGAGACCCGGCCTTGCGACCATCCTCTTCTACGAGAGGATCATGGCGGGCGGGATACCGGCGGTGCGGGTATTCTTTGATGAGATGATTGAACGGTACCTCGCATCCGGCAACAAGAACCCGGTCTTCTCAAACCTCGGGATATTCGATCCCGGCGTTTTCCTCCCTGTTCCCGGGAGAGATGGTGCGGCACTCGATATCCGGGATATCCAGTATCTCCCCTGCGCCTGTCGACCCTACGGGTTTCTGATGACGGCATCCACGTTCCGTGATTGTCTGACGCTCATGACGGCCTACGAGGAGG
>JBAYQF010000249.1:0-2706 GCA_041677325.1 Methanoculleus sp. | reverse complement strand
CGGAACAGGGCAGTTCACCCGGAGATCTCATCCCAGAACCTGGTGACGGCCGAGAATATCCTCTTACGGAGTTCGATGAGTTGTTCTTCTTTGACCTGACGGTCTTCGCTCTCGTAGAGGCTGCGGTTGATCTCGACCTGAACCCAGGGGATTCGCCGCCGCCGGTAGTGCGCCACCGATATGAACCCGCCCCGGAAGGGATCGTTCATCGCAACCCGCCCTTCATCCCCGAACTCCGCCTGGAACGACCGGGTAAGCGCCTGGAGCCACTCCGGCGGACAGGTCACGAGAGCGCCTCGCTTCAGGGGCATCCCGTTCCGGTCGCCCCGGTTGCTCAGGCAGAAGAGCGGGCGAACCTGTCCTGCGTCCATCCTGACCGGCGGCGATCTCGGCAGCATGCTGTGGCAGTCAAAGGCGATCTCGATGGGGAAGGTGTCGAGCGCCCCGGCGATCCGTTTGTGGAAGGGATGATAGTAGTTCTGCAGAAGAGTGCCTACCAGCTCCCTGCCGGGCGTCTGCCCTCTCCGGAACACCGGCGTCCCGTCCTGCGTGATGACCTTGACCACGCCGTCCTGCGCTCGCGGCGGGTAGTCGTAGGGCGCCCGGTTGGTATCGACGAAGATCCGCGATATCTCGAAGTCTACCAGAGCCTCGACCGTATCGTCGAACCCGTAGATAGAGCGGGTATGCGGGTCGCTGTTGAAGATGATCTCCTTTCGCGAGAGGTTGACGAGACCGCGGAGTTCGGGCGGGATGGCGATACCGCCGTGAGGGATCGATATGAGGAACGGGTAGCGGCCATTCACTCCCGTTCCCCCCTATTTCGCCGTCTCCGGGATCTGGTGATCATGCTGCTCCTGACCGCACCAGTATGGGGGTGCCCGCTACAAAAGTCCAGTGGTCAGGGTACCCCGGCACCGGCGGACAGGAATATAAAGGCAGAATACCTCCTTATCGTATGAGATTCGTCCCGGGGAAGTGAGTGGTTTGGAAAGAGAACAGTGGTCGTCGTCATTGGGCTTCATCCTTGCAAGTGTCGGTTCAGCCGTAGGTATAGGAAACATCTGGCGGTTTCCCTACATCGTGGGCGCCAACGGAGGCGGCGCGTTCCTCATCCCCTACCTGGTCTCCGTCCTCTTCTTCGGCATCCCCCTGATGGTGCTGGAACTTGCCATCGGCCGCTCCACGGGAACGTCGATCGTCTCCGCCTTCCGCTCGATACAGCAGCGGTTCACCGTGGCGGGCCTCGTCATCGTCGCCGTCGCCGCCCTGGTCCTCGGTTACTACCTGGTGATCACGAGCTGGGTGCTTGCATACGCGTTCTTCTTCATCCTCAGTATGCCGGTGGAGTTCGGGACGTTTACCGACTCATACCTCCCGCTCGTCTTCTTCCTCATCTCGGGGCTTGCAGTCTACATAACCGTCCGGTCCGGGGTCAGGGAAGGGATCGAGCGCATCTCCCGCTACCTCATCCCGGTACTCATCGTGATCCTCCTCTTCCTTGTGGTCATCTCGCTCACAGAACCCGGGGCGGCCGAAGGGATCGAGTTCTATCTCTCCCCCGACTTCTCGAAACTCACCGATCCCGGCGTCTGGATCGCGGCCTTCGGGCAGACGTTCTTCTCGCTCTCCGTCGGCATGGGCGTCATGCTCACCTTTGGAAGTTATCTCGGGAAAGAACGCCTCTTCAAGAGTGCCGGCATCATCGCCGGCGCCGATATGCTGATTGCGGTGCTCGCCGGATTCATGATCTTCCCCCTGGTCTTCACCGCCGGCCTCGACCCGGCATCCGGGGTGAACCTTGCGTTCATCACGCTGCCTTCCGCATTCGTGAAGATCCAGTACGGCATGCTGCTCGGCGCACTCTTCTTCCTGATGCTCTTTGCCGCTGCACTCACATCGGCGGTCTCCATGTTCGAGGTTCCGACGGCGACGCTGATGGACTCCTACGGCTACACCCGGAAGCATGCGGCGCTCTTTGTCTTCGCTGCGATCATGCTCGTCGGGCTCCCGTCCGCTCTCAGTTACACCCCCCTGAACCTCGAACTTCTGGGGATGCCCTTCCTCGACGTCGCCGATTATGCGTTCGGGACGATCGGCCTCATCGTCGCCGGGCTGATCCTCTGCATCGTCGGAGGGTGGTTCATGAACCGCGACCGGATATGTGACGAGATCGGCGGTTGCGGGTGGCAGCAGAAGGCCTACATGGTGCTCATCCGCTACGGCGTTCCGGCCGTTCTCCTGATCACGCTCATCGGTAGTTTCTTCCCGGGCGCAGGGTGAGCCGGATCAGATCTCCGGCGTCCGGAGGACGGTGAGGACATCCTGCATATCGGGCACCGCCGTTGGCCGGTACTCCGCGACGAACACGATGCGCCCGGTCTCGTCGACGACGATGTTCGCCCGCCGGGCGTAGCCTTTCCGGCTATCGAAGACGCCGTAGGCCTGTGCCACGGCACCGTGCGGCCAGAAGTCCGCAAGGAGACGAGTCTTTGTGATACCGAGGCTCCCCGCCCACGCCCGCTTGCAGGGGACGGAGTCCACGCTGATGCCGAAAGCGACAGCACCAAGGGTATCGAACGCCTCCCGGTTCATCTCAAGCGCCTTCATCTGTTCGGCGCAGATGCGGGTCCATGCCAGCGGATGAAACGAGAGAAGAACCCGTCTCCCTGCAAACGCCGACAGCCTGACTGTATTCCCGTTCTG
>JBAYQF010000248.1:0-2725 GCA_041677325.1 Methanoculleus sp. | reverse complement strand
CCGGGCGCAGGAGAACGTCGCCACATTGACGTCCGGCGTCACGGCCCGCGGGTAGCCGAACGTCTCCATCCCCTCGATCAGCCTCCGGGTGTTCTCCATACACCCGGCGACCACCGCTCGCATCCCATCCATCCCGAGATACTCGAGAACGGCGAACGCCGCCGCGACCGACGCTCCCGGCCGGGTTCCGGCAAGGGTGCACTCCCGTTTCACCGTCAGGTAGGGGGTGTCGACGTTGAGGCACGCGAACCACTCCGGATCGCGCGTAAGAAGGCAGCCCGCCGGTATGGTGCTCATACCCATCTTGTGGGGGTCGACGGAGATCGAGGAGACGCCGGGAAGCCGGAAGTCGAACGGGACCGGCCGGTCGAGGAACGGGACGACCATCCCGCCGAACGCGGCGTCGACATGGAGGAAGACGTCGCGGTCGAGGGCGATATCCGAGAGCGCAACGATGGGATCGACCACCCCGTACTCCGTCGTCCCGGCGACACCGACGAGGGCGACGGTGTTTTGGTCGATACAACCGTCGACCGCCCCGGCATCCATCCGGAACTCATCATCGAGCGGCACCGTCCGCATCTCAAGCCCAAGGATATCGCAGGCTTTCGTGAACGAGAAATGGCTCGACGCCGGGACGACGATGTTCGGCGACGCAACCCGCTTCAGCTTCTTTGCTATCCTGAGCGCCTGGATGTTCGACTCCGTGCCGCCGCTCGTCGCGTAGCCTCCGGCGCCCGGATGGTGCATCAGGGTGCCGAGCCGCTCCACGAGGAGATCCTCAAGCGCGGCTGTCCCGGGGAAGAGCCCGGGGTCGCCGAGGTTGGTCTCAAGGAACAGGGCATGCGCCCGCGCCGCAACGGGATGCGGCGGGGTGCACATCGAACTCAAGATGTTCCGGTAGCCGAGATCCTCCTGCCGCCTGGCAAGGAGGAAGGAGAAGAGGTCTTCCTCGGGGCAACCAACCTCACGCATTTCTTCTCGCCGCATCAAGGAGGATCTGGCGTTCTTTGCGCGCTACGGCCTCACGGATGCGGGGAACCGCATCGATGTTTGCCGAGACGCTCGATATGCCGTGCTCGACGAGCCACATGACCATACCGGGGTCGGAGCCGGCCTGGCCGCAGATGGAGCACTCGACGCCGTGTGCCCGGCAGGCCCGGATCGCGTGGTCGATCAGCCAGAGCACGGCAGGGTGCCGCGGATCATACATATCGGCGACGTGCTCGTTGTTCCGGTCGATGGCAAGCGTGTACTGGACGAGGTCGTTCGTCCCGAACGATGCAAACCGGATACCGGCCTTGATGAAGTCCTCGATCATGAGGGCGCTACCGGGGACCTCGATCATAACGCCGAGGGTTGCCGTCTCCACATCGACGCCCCACTCCTTCATCATCGCCCGGGCCCTGATGAACTCGGACGGGTGGTTGACCATCGGGAACATGACGCCGAGGTTGTCGTAACCCGCCGCCCAGAGCCGCTTGAACGCCTCGATCTGCATCCGGAACTGGTCGGGGGTCTGGAGGTCGCGACGGATGCCGCGCCAGCCGAGCATCGGGTTGTGCTCGATCGGTTCGTTCTCCCCGCCCTCCATGTTGCGGAACTCGTCGGTCGGAGCGTCGAGCGTCCTGACCCAGACGGATTTGCCGGGGAAGGCGTCGAGGACTATCTTGATGCCGCCGTAGAGTTCGGCGATGAACTCCTCTTCTCTCCCGTTCTCGACGTACCAGCCGGGGGTCTTTGCGAGGCCGAGGATGAGGTGTTCGATCCGGAGAAGGCCGACGCCGTCCGCACCGGTCGCGGCCGCCCGCTGTGCGGCCTCGGGGAGGGAGACGTTCACCTTGACGAGCGTGCCGGTGATGATCGGGGCGGCCGCCGTTGCCACCGCAAGCGCGGTTGCCGATGCAGCCGCCGCCGGTGCCTCGACCGTTCCCTCGTAGATGATGCCCTTCTCACCGTCGACGGTGACGACCTGGCCGTCTTTCAAGACCTTCGTCGCCTTCTTCGTCCCGACGACCGCGGGAGTGCCGAGTTCTCGGCTCACGATCGCCGCGTGACAGGTCATGCCGCCCTCGTCGGTGATGATGGCGCTGACCCGGCGCATCGCCGGCACCATGTCGGGGTTGGTCATCTTCGTGACCAGGATGTCGCCGTCCCTGACAGCGCTCGTATCCTTGACGTCGCGCACGATGACGACCCGACCGCTCGCGATGCCGGGGGATGCTCCCTGGCCTTCGGCGAGCACCACGCCGAGAGAGGCACCCTTCGTGGCCTTTGTCCCGCTCCGTGGGAGGTCCGGCTGGCGGATCGTCGTGATCGGCCGCGACTGGAGGATGAAGACGTCGGGGCCGACGATCGCCCACTCGACGTCCTGCGGAATGCCGTAGTGGTCTTCGGCGATCTTTCCGAGCGTCGCAAGGCGACCAACTTCTGTATCGGAGAGGACGGGAGCGATGCGCTGTTCGGCGGTGAGGTCGACGGTCTTTGTGCCGTGTTCGCCCTCCGGCACGATCATGATCTCTTTCTCGGCGATCAGACGGTCGACGACCCGGCCGGAGCGCAGATCAAAGACGTAGTTGTCGGGGGAGACGCTTCCGGAGACGACGGCCTCCCCGAGTCCCCAGGAGCCCTCGACGATCGTCAGAGGCTCGCCGGTGACGGGGTGGGAGGTGAACATGACGCCGGACTTCTCCGAACGGATGAGTTCCTGGACGACGACGGCGAT
>JBAYQF010000247.1:0-2732 GCA_041677325.1 Methanoculleus sp. | reverse complement strand
CTCACCACGCCTCCCGTGCCCCAGGAGATGATATCCCCAACGCCGAGTCCCTCGGTGGCGAGGGCGTAGACCTTCTCGCCGCTGTCGAGCCGGGCAAGGGCGATCGGTGCGTGACGGGCAGGGTCGTGCTCGATATCGATGACGCTCCCCGATACCAGGGTGTCATTCTTTCCCACGTGCCGCAACGCCGCCTTATACCGGTGCGACGGTGCACGGTAGGATGGGCCGCCTCTCCCGCGGTTTTGTGCTATGATTCTATGTGCCATTGTCACTCACCTTACATGATTCCCAGCCGGCTGAGGATATCTTCGGCTGCTTTTGCATCCTCAAACGTTACAATGGCCTTTTTCTCGCCTTTCATGGTCATCATCGTGCGGACGCCGGCCACTTCATGCTCGAAGGAGGATTCCAGCTCGCGCTTGATTGCCAGTTTGGTGGCATTCCTCTCGACGATAAACTGGAGTTTGCTCTCACCCTAGCATCATCATTGCTTTTTCAGTAACGAACGGGTGTTTCAGTTTCATGAGAACTCCTCCAGTCTCCTGATTGCGGATTCCGTCCAGATCGTCAGACGACCGGCCTGGGTGCCGGGTGCAAGCAGTTCGGTGTTGAGCTGATCGACTGCAACGGCATCGACGCCCGCAAGGTTCCGGGCTGCCCGGAGCGGTTCGCCGCCGGTGACGATGAGGACGCTCTTGCGCTGCTTGTAACGGCGGCCACGCATGGTGCCCCGCCCTGCACGGACTTTCCGGCTGCCCTTCGCCCGCTCGACGTCGGCATAGACACCGAGTGCAGTGAGCGCCGCGATGACGTCGCCGGTGCGGGTGATACCCTCGAACTGGTCCTCAAAGACCAGCGGGAGATCGCCCTCGAAGAGGTGCCCACGACCCCGAACAAGGTCGGCGTAGGTGCTGGCTGCGACGGCGGATCGGAGAGCTTTGCGTTTCTCTTTTCTGTTGATCTCTTTGACGAGGATCTTCTCGACCTTCGGGGGATGTGCCGCGCGCCCGCCGGTTGCCTGCGGAACCCGTGCTGCTTTGCTGCCGTTCTTCAGGCGGGGGATCTGGGCGACGCCCCGGCCACTGCCCCAGGACTCTGCGGAGGTGCGGAGGCCTGCGTAGGGGTCTGTCCCGTGCGGCTGGAACCGGGTGCTCTGAAGCGCGAGGACTGCTCGCTTGATCAGGTCGGGCCGGTATTCTTCGTTGAAGATCTCGGGGAGATCGATCTCGTGGGCGACTTCGCCCGTCAGTGTTCGAACCTGTGCCTTCATCGCTGCTCACCCCTGCTGGCTCTGCACACTGACGAAGTTGATCGTCGGTATGCGAACGATGTGTTCACCCTGCCGTATCGCGGTCCGTATCCGGACAAGCCGCTTGTTCGGCCCGGGGACGGAACCCTTGATCAGGACGTAGGGGCCGCGCACGAGGCCGTAGTGCAGGAACCCGCCGGCCGGCGTTATCTCGTCACCGTTTGTGCCGATCTTTAAGATCCGCTTGTTGAACTCGGTGCGCTGCTGGTAACCCATCTGGCCGGACTGCGGAACCTGCCACCGGACATGGTGCGGGTGCCAGGGGCCGAGGTTGCCGATGTGGCGCTTTTTGCCGCCGCGGGAGTGTTTCCGCTTCCGGACCTGGACGCCCCAGCGCTTGACAGGACCCTGGGTGCCTTTGCCGGTGGTGACGGCGGTGACATCGACATACTCGCCGACCTCGAGGTTTCCGGTGACCGTGATCTCCTCTCCGAGGATCTCCGCGGCGTAGGCGATCTGGTCGTCAAGGCTTCCGCCTGCGATCCGCATCTCCATCAGGTCGGGAACCTTCTTCGGGACGCCGGTGAGCTCCATCGGCCGGGTGTAGGCCAGGGCATAGAGTTCCGTGACCTTGCCTTCGCTGATGGCGGCTTTGACGGCATCGATGGCAGCGGCGGTGTCGTGGTTCTTCGGGACGTTGATCCGACGGGACAGTTCTTCGTCGAGATCGGCCGTCCACGCCTCGGTCAGCGCGTGCTTTCCGTAGGTATCTTCACCGTATGCGCGTACGCCGGCCACCCGCATGGGCGGAACCTCAACCACGGTCACCGGCACCATCACGTCCTTGCCTTCGGTAGGGCTGCTCTTGTGGTCATCGACCATGATGACGTGGGTCATTCCCACCTTGTAACCTGCAAATCCCTGCACGACCGGGGCGCCCGTATACTCCGGCCATGAGGCGTAACGGGGGACCGGGCTTTTCGCCCGCTTTCTCGGGCTATATGCGAGGGATCCTCTGCGTGGTCTGTGTAAATTCGGCATCTTTCAATCAACCCTTCGTGCGTTATAGCGCAAGGCATCGACTGCAGGGGGGCTGCAATACGATGTATGCGCCGGGCCGCCGTGCCAGGGATGCCGGCACGGTAGCCTTCTGACAAACCCGGATGGGGTGGGATATCGAACACCGGGGCATTTGTACCGGGGTGTGAAGGGAAACAGTTGATGGAGGCGGCAAGGGGGCGGGACCACATAGAGACATTCGTCTCTGTGCGCCTCGACCTCTCTCTGCTGCCGGCCCGGTGTGCACCGGGTACGTTCCAGTCGTCGCAAATAGATCCTGACGCTTCGACGCTTCCGGGAACATTTCTCCCGGAACCGGGCGCGCTGCACTGGCGTTGGCCCAGCGTCTCGATCAGATCCAGCTCCTGTCATCCCGTTGTGACGAGCACAACTCCATATCGACATCGGCCCTCCGTGAGGAGGG
>JBAYQF010000246.1:0-2773 GCA_041677325.1 Methanoculleus sp. | reverse complement strand
CGACCAGGATCTCCATCATCTTCTGCCGGGTCTCGCCGAACTCGCCGGCAAGCACCTTCTCATCGCCTGTATCAAGGTACATAAGTTACTCCCACTCCGCTCTCCTGAATTCGTCCTCTCTCCCCATAACTATGGTAGCATCGACCCCGACCTTCACGTTCGTCCCGTCGGCAAGGCGGGTCGGGTCGAGTGACGAGCCCCGAACGCCGGTAACGACCATGATACCGGTGTCGCCCCGGACCCGCGTTGCGATAGCGTACTCGACGTCGTGGGGGTCGTGGATATCGATATCCTCGTCCACCACGACGACGTGCTTGAGGGACGTATGGGCGGCAAACGCCGCCATGATGGCGTTCTTTGCATCGCCCTGCGTGTTCTTCCTGATCTGCACCACCCCGTGGAGGTAGCCTGCGCCGCCTTTCGTGAGGTAGACATCGCGCACCGTCGTCACCTCGCCGACCGCACGGTAGATCTTCGGTTCGTACGGCGCTCCCATCAGGAGCTTGTGCTCGTCGCCGGCCGGGAGGATGCCGTGGTAGATGGGGTCCTTCTTGCAGTACATCCGGGTGAACTCGATCACGTGCTGCTGGCGCACGGGGTCGTAGGTCCCGGTGATGTCGACGAACGGCCCCTCCGCAACCTTCTCGGCGCCGATGTAGCCTTCGAGGACGATCTCGGCGTCGGGAACCCGGACGCCGTTTGCGCACTCCCTGACACTGAGTTCCCCGCCCATCAGTTCAGCGGCGTAAGCGAGTTCTCTCCCTTCCGGGACGCGGGTGCAAGCGGCGAACGTCACGAGAGGATGCGTCCCGACGGTGACCGCGACGGGAAGCCTTTCTCCCCGGGCGAGCGCTGCCTTGAGGAGCGTATGGGTGTGCCTTCCTTCCACCAGGCGGGCGACGACCCGGTGATCGTCAAGCACCATCATCCTGTGGATGGAGGCGTTTTCGACATCGCCGTAGCGGGAGAAGACGATCCCGGACGTGAAGTAGCGCCCGGCATCGCCCGGAAAGTGCTTCATGACCGGGATGCGGGAGAGGTCGGGCTCAACGCCGCCCTCACACCGGCCCGCATCCACCACACGGCCATCGTAGGTCATTGCGGCAAGATGTCTGACAAGGTCGCGTTCTTCCACGCCGAGCGCCGCCGCAAGCGAACCCCGATCGGAGAGGAGGTTCATCACCCCCCGGTGGCCGTCGAGGTCGTGGAAGAAGAGGATCTTGTCCGTCCTGCTCGCCATACGGGGAGCCTCGTAGATGGTCGAGCAGGGGCTCTCGATATCCTCGACCCTGCCCTGTTCCCGCATCAGTTCGATAAAGTTACGCATCGTGTCCGCTCCATCGGGTTCCAATATTGTGTTCGACCCCCATGTGGTCGAGCATCCGGGCCACCACCATATCGACGAGATCGTCGATCGTCTCCGGGCGCTGGTAGAAGGGAGGGCTTGCGACCATCACGGTCGCGCCGGCCTCGTCGGCCGCAAGCATGTTCTTTAAGTGGATCCGGGAGAGCGGCATCTCCCGGAGGAGGAGGAGGAGAGGGCGTTTCTCCTTGAGGCAGACGTCCGCCGCCCGGGCGATCAGGTTGTCGGCAAGCCCGTTGCTGACGGCGGCAAGCGTCTTCATGCTGCAGGGCACGATCGCCATCCCATCGCAGCGAAACGATCCGCTCGCGATATCGGCCGCAAGGTTGCTGTTTTCGGCGTATACGGCATCGAACCCCTCAAGATCGACGCACTCGATCCCGGCGATCTGGCGGGCGGTATCGGATATGACGATATGCACCGTTGCCTGATCGCAGAGCACCTCGAGCAGGCGGTGTGCATAGATGACCCCGCTTGCCCCGGTGACTCCGACGATGAACTCCTTTTTCATGCGCTCTCCATACGTTATGTCACTACGAGTTTATCCTGTTTTGTCGCCCGCTTCACCCGGAGGATCTCCATCGCCGCCTGCTCCACCGCACTCCGGTAATCCTGTGTGGTGTAGATCCCAAGGCGCCACTGCTGCCGCCGGGTGTCGTTCAAGGTGCTGATGAGGGGGGAGACTTCCTCGATATCGACCATCGCATGGCTGTTCCTGACCCGGACCTCCATCGAGAGTGCCCGAGGGAGCGGGGGGATATCGACGAGGACAGTGTCTTCTGCGACACCGACGGTCTCGGCAATCTCGCGGGCGATCCCGCGCTCGTGAGCGGGGCCAGGCACCCGCCGGAGTGCTGCGGCGTTCACCCGGTCTTCACCGATATACAGCGCCCGCTTGTAGAGGTTCCTCGTGTAGACCCGGTTGGCGAGGTCGCGGACGATCGGGGTGGAGGAGTGCTTCAACCGCTCCATGCACGCGGCGTCGTCCATCCGCATCAACTCGTGCGCATCGGTGCCCGGGGTGTTTCGTATCTCCTCGCGGAGGGCGTGGACGAACATACTCGTCGCGATCCGGCTTACGTGATGGAAGTAGACCGCAGGACGCATCAGCGTCCTGGCGATGAGGAGTGATTCGGCGGCGTTGATGCCGCCCTCGGAGAGGGCAATACCGGATCCGGAGAAGATGGTGCTCCGGATCAGCCGGTGGGCGTCGACCGTCCCGTAAGGGGCGCCGGTGTAGTGGGCGTCGCGCATCAGGTAGTCCATCCGGTCGACGTCGAGACTCCCGTGGATGATACCCGCGAGGTGGTGTTTTCCTGAAACGACGGCGCAGACCTCGACAGGATCGAGTCCTTCGTCTTCGAGGATGGTGGCGACCGTCCCCTCCCCGACGAGGCGGTCGATCTGGTG
>JBAYQF010000245.1:0-2773 GCA_041677325.1 Methanoculleus sp. | reverse complement strand
GCAGGTGGCGGCGGCGATCGGCGCGAACCCCACGGAAGTCTTCTTCACCGCGGGGGGCACGGAGGCCGACAACTGGGCGATCAAAGGTGTTGCCCTCGCGAACCGAGGGTGCGGCGACCACATCGTCACCTCCGCGATCGAGCATCACGCCGTCCTTCATACCTGCGAATGGCTCGAACGACAGGGGTTCTCGGTCACCTATCTCCCCGTCGATGAGTTCGGGCGGGTTGACCCGGGACAGGTCGGGGAGGCGATCACCGATGAGACGATCCTCGTCTCGGTGATGGCGGCGAACAACGAGATCGGGACGATCCAGTCGATCGCCGAGATCGGTCGTGTCGCACACGATCACGGCGTCCTCTTCCATACCGACGCCGTCCAGACGATAGGGGCGGTCCCGATCGACGTCGGCGCGATGGGGATCGACCTCCTCTCGCTCTCCGGGCACAAGTTTTACGGCCCGAAGGGGACAGGGGCACTCTACATCCGCGAGGGAACCCGGATAGAGCCCTTCATCCACGGTGGCGGACAGGAGCGGGGACAACGGGCCGGGACGGAGAATGTGCCCGGCATCGCCGGGCTCGGACGGGCGATCGAACTTGCGACCGCCGATATCGAAGGGCACAATCGCCGGATCGCCGCGATGCGCGACCGGATGATCCGCGGCGTCTTCGACTCCATCCCCGATGTCCGTCTGAACGGTCACCCGACGGAACGGCTCGCAAATAACGCAAACTTCAGTTTCCGTTACGTCGAGGGGGAAGCGATCCTGCTCCTGCTTGACGCTCACGGCATCTGCGCATCGACCGGGAGCGCATGCTCCTCGGGGTCGTCGGAACCCTCCCACGTCCTGCTCGCAACCGGGATCCCTCCTGAGGATGCGCACGGGTCGCTCCGCCTCACACTTGGCGATGCAAATACAATGGATGACATCGATTATCTCCTTGAAGTCCTCCCGGAAGTGATCGAGCGGTTGCGGCGTATATCCCCGCTGGCGCCGCCCTCCCCCCGGGCACCGGAGGCCGAATGATGTATACCGATAAAGTGATTGAAGAGTTCACGAACCCCAAAAACGTGGGCGAACTCGCTGATGCCGACGGTGTCGGCGAGGTCGGGAGCCCGACCTGCGGGGATACGATGAGGATCTACCTGAAGGTCGAGGGCGACCGGATAGTCGACGCCCGGTTCCGGACGTTCGGGTGTGCGGCGGCGATCGCATCGAGTTCGATGGCTACCCGGATGATCATCGGGATGACGCTCGCTGAAGCATGGAACCTCTCGAACGCCGATGTGGTGGATGCCCTCGGCGGTCTCCCGGAGCCGAAGGTGCACTGCTCGCTCCTCGCACGCGACGCTATCCGGGCCGCGATCAACGACCTGCGAGCCCGGCGGGGGCTTGAGCCCTGGGTTGGTGAGCCTGATGGGCACTGCTCCGGGGCCGGGTGCGGCTCCTGCCCCAAGAACGGTTAAATAAGGACGCTTCCAAGGTAAACCATGGCTCTCCCCGAATTTGTCGTGGTCTTCTGCACCGCCCCCGCCGGCGAGGCAGAGGACCTTGCACGGGCGCTTCTCGATGCACGCCTCGTCGCCTGCGTGAACGTCACCGGTGTGCAGTCTTTCTACCGGTGGGAGGGGGCGGTCCAGAACGATGCCGAACTCCTCCTCATCGCAAAGACAGAGCACCGCCTGCTCGATCCGCTCATCGAGCGAATCCGGGAACTGCACAGTTACGAGACGCCCGAGATCATCGCTCTCCCTATCGTCGGCGGTTCCGCCCCGTACCTCGACTGGGTCCGGGAGGAGACGGCCTGATGGAGATCGTCCGCCGCACCGGCATCCAGGTGACGGGCGACGACGTGCGCGAGGTCGACGATGCGATCATCGTCGAGGATCATGCCCGCCTTTTCCTGAACGGCGAATATCTCGCAGCGCTCGTAGCAAGCCCGGACCGTCTCGGGGATCTCGGGGCGGGGTTCGTCGTCTGCGAAGGGCTTACCGATACGGCCGAGTCGGTGGAAGTCTCGGGGAAGGACGTCTACATCACCGCCCCGGTGAGAAGAGACATCCAGCTCGAGATGGGGTCGTCCGGCGGCTACCGGGTGCTCGGCGAGCCCCGGCCGGTCTCGTCGTCGATCACCGTCACGGCGGACGGTATCCGGGCGGTCACGGCATCGATCGAGTCCGAGACCTGGAAGAAGACCGGCGGCGTTCACTGCTCGGTCCTCTTCTGCGACGGCGAACTCGTCACCCGGGCGTGCGATGTGGGGAGGCACAACACCGTCGACAAGGTCGTGGGCTACGCCGCCCTCCATGGGCTTGACCGGTCGCGGTGCATCCTCGGCTGCACCGGGAGACAGCCGGCGGGGATGGTCGCGAAGGCAGCAAACGCGGGCATCCCGATCGTCGTCTCCCGCGCGGCCTCGACCGACCGCGGCATCCTCACGGCGGAGAACGCAGGCCTCACCCTGGTCGGGTTCTCGCGGGGGGAGCGGTTCACGATCTACACGCACCCCGAACGGGTGCCCGAAGTCCTCAGACAACTGGAGAAGACCGGAAGATGACGGAAAAGAATGAACAGACCGCACTGATCCTGCTCGGGTGCCCGCAGGTCCCCGTCCAGACGAGCATGGCGCTCTACCTGGTGCATGCCCTGAAACGGCAGGGGATCCGGCCGGTGGTTGCCGGGACGCCTGCGGCGCGAAAACTCCTCGAGATCGGCGATCCAGACCGGCATTACCTCTCGGAGATGACCGATCTCGATGCCGCGATCGAT
>JBAYQF010000244.1:0-2785 GCA_041677325.1 Methanoculleus sp. | reverse complement strand
CCCCGGCCTGCGAGTGCGACCGCCGCGCTATGCTCCGGACGGGAACCTTTTACGGCCTCTTCGCCTGCTACTTCGTCGGCCGCCTCGCGGGGCTCACCGCGATATCGATAGCAAAGCCGGTCGGGACCGAGGTCGCCGGGGTGGATGCGGGGCTCGCGACGCTCCTCGTCGGGTTCTTCGCCGTCTTCAACGGCCTCGGGCGGCCCGGGTTCGGGATCCTCACCGACCGGATAACCCCGCAGAGGACGGCAATGCTGACGTTTGCGCTGATCGCAGGAGCATCCGTCCTGATCTGGCTCGCGCCGGGGGTGCCCTCCTACGTCATCGCGTTCGCCGTCCTCTGGGGATCCCTCGGCGGCTGGCTTGCGATCGCGCCGACGGCGACGGCCTCCTACTTCGGGACGTGCGACTACCCGCGCTGCTACGGGCTCGTCTTCCTTGCCTACGGCGCAGGGGCCATTGCCGGGCCGCAGCTTGCGGGGTTCGTCCGGACGGCGACCGGGACGTATATCGGTGTCTTCCCGCTGGTTGCGGCCCTCGCCGTGCTGGGATTTGCCGCCGCCTGGCTCCTGATGCGCCCGCCGGTAACCGCTCCGTCGGCAGTGCCCGTGTCGGCGGCGCCGGTGGAGCGATCAGAGTGACCGGCTTTGCAGGGGAACTCTTCCTCTCCGGAGGATCAGGGCCACATTATTTTTAGTGCGGGCGATCGCGAAGGGATGCCGGCGGTTGGACCCGCCGGGAATTTTCTCGAACCGTCCGGCAGACTGAGCCCTCTCTCGCGTTCTGCGCCGCACCCCGGTACCCCGGAGAATCTATGTATATGAAGGGTAGCAATCTCTTTAGAACAGATGTCGGGTACCACCTGGCTGCAACGCGCAGCATCGGCCATAGCAGCGTTCCGGGAGAGCGATCGCCCGGTCATCTCGCTCGCTCGCGACCTCCTCTGGGTCGTCGCGGTCGTGGGCGGTATCGCCCTCGCCCTCTATCTCTTCGCCGGCACCTGGCCGGCGGTGGTCACGATCGAGTCGAATAGCATGGTCCCGAACATGAACGTCGGCGACCTGGTGCTCGTCGTCGACGAGGACCGGTTCGGCACGTTGACGACCTGGGCCGAGGGGCAACAGACGGGGTATACGTCGTTCGGGGATTACGGCGATGTGATCGTCTACCGGCCGAACGGCGCCGACTCCGTCCATCCGATCATCCATCGGGCGATGATCTACGTCGATACCGCCGCCGTGCAAGATTCGGGGCTCGGTGCCTACTATACCGACCCACACGGCGGCTACATCACGAAAGGGGACAACAACCCGTATACCGATCAGCCGAACCTCAGGATCGCGGGCGTCGGAGTGATCGAACCGGTGAAAAAGGAGTGGATCGTCGGGAAAGCCCTCATCGCGGTCCCGCTCGTGGGCTATCTTCCCCTGCACCTCGCGGAGTTCGCCATCCTCATCATCGTCGTTATCCTCATCCACGACTTCATCCTTGCCCGCCGAAAAGAGAAAAACGGATAAATCCGGGAACACAAGAGATCTGCTTACGATGCCGTACTCGCTGCAGAACCTGCTCGATGACACGCTCGCCGGCCACCGTCTCACGGAGGAGGAGGCCGTCCGCCTCCTCTCGACGCGCGATCGGGGCGTCTTCGAGATTGCCGCCGCCGCAGATGAACTTCGTGAAGAGAAAGTCGGCGAGATCGTCACCTACGTCCGGAACCAGAACATCCACGTCACCAACATATGCAAGAACCTCTGTGGGTTCTGCGGGTTCGGGCGGCGGGCGGACGATCCGGAGGCGTTCTACGACGAGATGGAGACTATCCGGGAGAAGGCCCGGACGGCGCGTGAGCGTGGCGTCACCGAGGTATGCCTCCTCTCCGGCGTCCACCCGGACTATACCCTCGACTCCTATATCGACCTCATATCCTGTGTGCGAGAAGAGGCTCCCGGCATAGATATCCACACCGCAAGCCCCGATGAGATCGCCTGGGCGGCGAGACAGAGCGGCGTCTCGACGAGAGAAGCGATCGAGTGCCTGCGTGACGCGGGTCTTGGAACCCTGCAGGGGACTGCGGCTGAGATCCTGGTCGATGAGGTGCGGCGGGTGATCTGCCCGTCCAAGTGCGATACGGCGACCTGGGTCCGGATCATCCGTGAGGCGCACACGCTCGGCATCCGGTCGACGGCGACGATCATGTATGGCTCCTGCGAGAACGAGAGGGATCGAGCCCGCCACTTCGGCATCCTCCGCGATATCCAGGACGAGACCGGCGGGTTCACCGAGCTGGTGCCGCTCTCCTTCCTCCACGAAAATACCGCTCTCTACCGGAAGGGCCTCGCGCCTGCGGGCGCCACCGGCCGCGAAGACCTCCTCCTCTTTGCGGTCGCCCGGCTCTTCCTCGACAACTTCGACCATATCCAGATCTCCTGGGGCAAGGTCGGGGCAAAGATGGCGCAGCTCGGGCTTCTTGCGGGCGGCGACGACCTCGGGGGGACGATGTTCTGCGACGACGTCAGCACGGACGCCGGGGGCGAGGGCGCCGACTACCTGGATCCGGCCGAGATGCAGCGGATTGCGAGCGATCTCGGCCGTACGCTCCGGCAACGGACTACGACTTACGGGTTCGTTTGAGGGCGCCTACATCCTGTTCAAGGCCTCTCTCCCCGACATCCCGATCTCGATACGGCGCTGCACCGCCGGGAGGTTCGCCGCCCTCACCTCGGCGTCCATCAGGCTGTCGAGGTTATCGAGGGTCGACTCTTCTGAAGCGCCGACGATCGCT
>JBAYQF010000243.1:0-2801 GCA_041677325.1 Methanoculleus sp. | reverse complement strand
TACTGGAGGGGAAGGAGCGTCAGATGGCTATGAAACTCAGGGGCGGGATACGTCGGAGCATCGAGATCATCCAAAACGTCACGACGCTCAGGCGATTGCACTCCTGCGAGACAGTGACACGGCCGGTCGATCTCGATGCCGTCATCAGGGCGGGGATTGCACACCACCCCGATACCCGGATCACCTACGAGGGAGAACCCGTCGTGGTCGTGGCCGACGATCTCCTCCCGGAAGTCTTTGCGAATCTCATCGGCAACGCGGAGAAGTTCGGGGAACCGGACGTCGAGATCACCATCCGGGTTGAGGAGGTGAACGGGATGATCGAGATCTCGGTCGAGGATACGGGTCCGGGTGTACCGGATCCGGTAAAACCCCTTCTCTTCACTCGTTTCATGCGGGGCACGAACAACCGGAGCGGGAAAGGGCTCGGACTTTACATCACAAAGATGCTTATATCGCGTTATGGCGGGCGGATCCGGGTCGAGGACCGGGTGCCGGGACAGCCCGGAGAGGGGGCGGCGTTCCGGTTCACCCTGCTTTCCTCCGGCCTGCCGCGGGGGATGCAGCCGGCTATAAACCGGTCGATCACCGCCAGACCCTGACCGGGTCGATGGCAGCGTCGATGATCAGGTCGAAGGTAAAGGTATCGAGCCAGCCCATCTTCTCAAACATCTGCATGAAACAGATGCCCACGATTTTCGCCCCGGGATGAGCCGCGACAACCGCCTGCACCTCCTCTTTCGTGACCGGGACGCCCGGCATCGCAAGCCCGCCCATCAGGACGATCACCTTCGGGCTGATGCGGGCGGCATCGCCGGCGGCCTGCATCCCGACGCCCTCGGCAAGGCGGATCACCTTCGCCGCCGCCTCATCCACGTACGGCACGTAGACCTGCTCGACGGGGAGATCCCGGACGGCGAACCCGAGGAGTTCGACGAAAGGAGTGCAGGTGCCGGGACAGCCGTAGTAGGCGACCTGGTCACCGGGAGCAAGCCCGACCTCGCGGAGGTAGGCCTTGAACGGGCGGAGCATCCCGGGGACGCCGGAGAGCTGTTCTTTTAGTTCCATGAGAGTTCTGTTGCCCCGGGGGCATATACGGTTTCCGGATGCGGCCGATCCCTACAGCACCCCGCACCCTGAGAGGCGATAGAGCCTTCTGACCCGCTCGGCCGCCTCCTCCGATACCGCTTCCCGGATATAGGTGGCGACGGTCTCGATATCCTCTTCCGGCATGCATCCGAGATCTTCGCGGCCGGCAAGGATCTGACCGGCGAGATACTCCCAGTCCTCACCCGAGAGACGGGCAACCCGTTCAGCAAAATCCTCTTCGTCCTTTGCGATGTGGTTAGAGACCGGCGGGAGGATCGAGTGGAATTCGTGGCCTGATTCCGGGCAGAGGACACCGCTGTACTCGGGGGCGAGTTTTCGGAGGATTGCAAAATCCTTCTCGTCGAATGTGCGTGCCATGATTTCTATCCAGATATGGGAGGAGTATTTCGGGGAAAAAGTGTTCGGCGGCTACGACTCCGAGAGGAGTTTTCCCGCCCGGGCGATGCTCTCGGTATCGAGCTCCTCAAAGAAGATGGTGACCACCTGCGGGTCTACACCGAACGTCTTTGTGACCGCAATGGTGATCTCATCGGCGAGCGTCCGTTTCTGTTCAAGTGTCCGTCCTTTTGCCATACGAATGGTTATAACCGGCATGATCGCTCAGAACAAGGTAGGACGGGACGATATTTATCCCTGCGGGAATGTGCCGTGAGGCCGCACGGTATTTCCCGGCCATCCAGGCCGATGCGGGCGTACCGGGGAAGGCGGGTAAATCGGTGGGGGTCCAGAGCCCGGGATATATTCATTACCCTGCAAACCCTCTGGGTCTTTTGGTGGTGCGACGGGTGAGCGTCGGGAAGAAGAAATACCTGAAGACCAGCGATGCGTTCGGAAACTGGCTCACGGATATCCTCGCCGACCGATTGAACGGCTGGCACGGGAAGATCCGGGTCCATCGGGCAGGACCGGCATCCCACGTCGTCTGCCGCTACGAGTTTCCCGGGACCGACGTCCGTGTGGTCGGCAAATTCTTCGGCGCACCGACCGGTGCAAAGACCCGCTACAATACGGACGCAGCGATGACGAACGAGTTTTCGAGACTCCGACACGTATCCGACTGGATCCGCGTTCCCCATGCCATCGCCACAAACAGCCGGTTCCAGTCCGTCCTGGTGACCGAGTATGTCCCCGGCCCGACCGTGCGGGAACTCCTCGATGCGGGGGTATCCCTGTACGATCCCCTGACCGGTATCGCGCATCTGCTCCGCCGGCTCCACGACAACACGCGGACCTCCTGTAAACGGGAGAGGGATTTTGCCTACTTCCACGCAGTTCTTGACCAGAACAACTTATCGAGATCCCGAAGAAGGCGGTTCGACCGCCTGCTCGGGGCGTGGTGGCACAGCACGCGGCTCGGCCGGGAGGGGTGCATGGTTCGTGGCGATGCAGCGCTCGCAAACTACCTCTTCAACGGCGAGACCTGTGCAATCGACTTTGAAGGAGCCCGGAACCACACCCATCCGGTCCGCGATCTCGGCATCCTTGCCGCTGAACTCCGGGCGTCGGGGAAGAACCTCTCGACGGCCGAAGACTACATCGGCCACCTGGTCTGGCAGTACAGCCGCGGTGAGGAAGAGTTCCGGCGGCATACCGATCTCCTCCCCTTCTTCATGGCGCTCGGCTACCTCAGGATCGCGCGGCTCCCCTGGCGGGTTGCGGAGCGTGACTGGCTGCTCATGGAGGCGGAGGCG
>JBAYQF010000242.1:0-2806 GCA_041677325.1 Methanoculleus sp. | reverse complement strand
GCCATCCTCACGCGGAACGCGTACCTCGTCATCCTCATCCTCGGAATATGGCTCGGTCTTCTGACCATCTACGTCTTCCTGGGTCTCTATGAGGTCGATCTCGACCGGGCACGGACGATGGCGTTCACCGGCCTCATCATCTTCGAGCTCTACAACGTGCTGAACTTCCGGTCATTCCGGTTCCCCCTCCACCGGATCGGGTTCTTCACCAATCCCACCCTGATCCTCGCGATCCTCGGGAGCCTCGCCCTCCAGGCGCTGGTTGTCTACGTCCCGGTCTTCAACGTCTTCCTCGGAACCGCGCCCCTGACCCTCGCCGACTGGGGGCTCCTCCTCCTGCTCGGCCTCCCTGTGCTGCTCGCCGGAGAGGCCTACAAGGCGCTTAAACTCCGAAACGAGGGGGGAAATGCGGGCACAGAGAGATCTTCGGCGGCGGCCTGAATCCGGTGGGACACGGTCCCCTCCGCCGGGTTCCCCCTTCCGGCGGCAGACATAACCGGCATGATTAAGGAAAAACCGTGCGTACCTGAATTCTACGATTTGCCCTATCCAGGAAGTTCTATGTCGGTATACCAGTCTATTATAGTGCGCCCAGCCGTGCCGGGCCCCGATCACCGGGGTGATGGTATATGATCGTCGGTCCGGAACTGATCGCCGTCGTGGTCTTCATCATCACCTACGCGCTCATCATCGATGAGCGGATTCATCGCGCGGTAGTCGCGATGGTCGGTGCCTCGGTCGTTGTCCTCCTCCACATCGTCCCCTGGGAGATGATCCCGGAGTACATCGACCTTGGCACCATCTTCCTCTTGATCGGGATGATGATCATCGTCAACACCGCCCGCGGCAGTGGTCTCTTCGAGTATATCGCCATCAAAACAGCGAAACTTGCAAAGGGGAGCCCTATGCGGGTGCTCTTACTCTTCTCGCTCGTGACGGCTGTGACAAGCGCGTTCCTCGATAACGTCACGACGGTCCTCCTCATCACCCCGATGCTGCTCTACGTCGCAAGCGTCATGAAGGTCAATCCCATGCCTTTCCTCATCGCCGAGATCTTTGCTTCCAACATTGGTGGAGCAGCGACACTCATCGGCGATCCCCCGAACATCATGATCGGTTCGGCCGCCGGTCTGACGTTCAATGAATTCATCATCAATATGGCGCCGATGATGGTCGTCAACCTCGTTGTCGTCATGGGGATGCTTGCCTTCATCTACAGGAAAGAACTCCACGTATCGCCCGATGAGCAGGCAGGAATCGAGAAGACGTTTGCGGATTTGAACGAACGAGAAGCGATCCGCGACTGGCCGCTCTTCAAGAAATCGGTCGTCGTCATCGCGCTCGTCATCGGGATGTTCTTCATTCACGACCAGCTCGGTCTCGAACCCGCCCTCGTCGCCCTGATCGGTGCGTCCATCCTCCTCTTCTGGAGCCGGCAGCACCCCGAGGAGATATTCGAGAAGATCGAGTGGCCGGCCCTCTTCTTCTTCGGCGGGCTCTTCGTCGTCGTCGGCGCTCTCGTCGAAACCGGCGTGATCGCAAGTGTCGCGGCGTTCGTGGTCGAGAACGTCCACTCAGAGGGTGAAGCCATCCTGATCATCGCCTGGTTCTCGGCGATCGCATCGGCCATCGTCGACAATATCCCCCTCACCGCCACCCTGATCCCCCTCATCCACGGTATGAGCGGCTCGATGGATATCTACCCGCTCTGGTGGGCGCTCTCACTCGGCGCTTGCCTTGGCGGAAACGGTACGGTCATCGGTGCGTCGGCGAACGTCGTCGTCCTCGGAATAGCCGCGCGGAACGGTTTCGCCGTCACGTTCGTGGAGTTCCTGAAAGTGGGGATGCTCGTGCTCTTTGTCACGGTGGCGATTGGAACGGCGTTCCTCTGGGTCAACTTCGTCGCCCTGTGATCCGGTCGCAGGCAGCCCGGGTCACGGGCTCCGTCGGGCTGCCTCGACCTCCCGGATACGGCCGACGATCCACTTGTATGCGGTTGCAGCGGCTTCGCGTGCCGAGGCGCTCGGGTCCTCGCTTCGCATCCGCTCAAGCGGCTCCTGTGCTCTCGGATCTGCGAGTGCCCCGAGTGAGAGGGCTGCCTGTGATCGGATAAACTCATCCTCATCCGAGAGCGCCCGGATCAACCCATCGATATCCCGGGCATTTCGCATTGCATCGATATCGTCCTCGGTAGCCATTGACAGATCTCTTCGGCAGGTGCAGGTCTCCAGCATATATATGCCTTTCACCTTCCCGTAACCTTCCGGGCAGCAAGCCTCGCCGCCACCTGAGTGTGGGCGATCGAGGCGGCCCGTCGGACTCCTGTATCCGGGTCGGAGAACTTCAGCAGTTCAAGCGGTTCAAGCGCCCGTTCGTCGCCGGCGGATCCGAGGGCCTCGGCCGCGGTCAACCGCACGATCGCCGCCGGGTCCGAGAGTGCCCCGATCAGTCCGTCGACATTCCGACTGCGCCGCATGGTAGTGATATCTTTTCTCTGTGTCATGATCTTCCAGGCCTGGTTGCTACGACGTAACTACAGGCTGCCACCAGATGAACATTGCGGAAAACCGCTGTGAAAAGAGTTTGATGGGTAGTGGAACGGCGGATAGCCGTCTTTCCTCACGATGTCGCGACTTCGACGCACTCCTGCCGCGTCCCTATCCGGGCAAGCGCACCGCACATCCCCGGGACATAGGCGAGGGCCTTCCCCGAGTCCACCATGATCGAGGTGAACTCGTCCATCCGGGGCGAGACGACCATGCATGTATCCGTGATGACCCGGGCGCCGCTCCGTTCGATGACGCTT
>JBAYQF010000241.1:0-2835 GCA_041677325.1 Methanoculleus sp. | reverse complement strand
GACCCCCGGAACCCCGCCGTCATCGCCGACAACGTCGGTGACAACGTCGGCGACGTCGCCGGCATGGGTGCCGACCTCTACGAGTCCTACGTCGGTGCGATCATCGCCGCGATGGTCCTCGGCGTCGCCGTCGCAGCCGCGCAGTTCCCGATGGCCGACGTCATGAACGTGATCATCCTCCCGCTGCTCATCGCCGCGGTCGGTATCGTCGCGTCCATCATCGGCTCGTTCTTTGTGCGGACGAAGAAGACCGAGAGCAGCGCCATCCACATGGCCTTCAACAAGGGGTTGCTCTCCGCGCTCATCCTGACCGTCATAGCGACGTATATCCTCGTAACCCAGCTCCTGGGGGCGGAGTACGTCGGTGTCTTCTACGCCGCCGTCGCCGGGCTTGTCGCCGGGTTCGGCATCGGCCTCATCACCGAGTATTACACCTCGTTTGAACGGAAACCGACCCTCGCCATCGTCAAATCGAGCGAGACCGGGCCCGCGACCACCATCATCACCGGGTTTGCAAAGGGTATGGAGAGCACCGTCTGGCCGGTGTTGATCGTCGCCATCGCGATCTACATCTCCTACCAGGTCGCGGAGCTCTACGGTATCGCGATCGCCGCCGTCGGCATGCTCTCGACGCTCGGGATCTCCCTCTCCGTCGACGCTTACGGCCCGGTCGCCGACAATGCCGGCGGTATCGCCGAAATGTCCCACCAGAAACCAGAAGTCCGCGAGATCACCGATACGCTCGATGCCGTCGGTAACACCACCGCCGCCATCGGCAAGGGATTCGCCATCGGTTCTGCGGCGCTGACCGCGCTCGCCCTCTTCGCTGCCTACACCCAGGCGGTCGGTCTCTCGATCATCGATATCACTGTCCCGAACGTCTTCATCGGCCTCCTGATCGGTGCAATGCTCCCCTTCCTCTTCTGCTCCCTCACGATGATGGCAGTCAGTAAGGCTGCATACAGCATTGTTCACGAGGTCCGCCGCCAGTTCAAGGAGATCACCGGCCTCATGGAGGGGACGGCAGAACCCGACTACAACTCCTGCATCGCCATCTCCACGAACGCAGCACTGCGTGAGATGATCGTGCCCGGTGTCCTCGCCGTTGTCGCGCCGCTCGTCGTAGGGTTCGTCCTCGGCATCGAGGCGCTTGGCGGCCTGCTCGTAGGTTCGCTTGCGGCCGGGTTCCTCCTTGCCATTACGATGGCGAACGCCGGTGGGGCATGGGACAACGCAAAGAAGTACATCGAGCAGGGCCACCTCGGCGGGAAGGGCTCAGATGCCCACAAGGCGGCGGTCGTCGGCGACACCGTCGGTGACCCCTTCAAGGACACGTCGGGCCCCTCGCTGAACATTCTCTTGAAGCTGATGTCCATGGTTGCGCTGGTCTTTGCGCCGCTGATCCTGGTCATCTGAACTCAACTTTTTTTAAACCCCGGTTTTTCCGGAGATCGAGAGCCCCCGGGCCGGTCCATACCTTATCCTGAGCAGGCGGTCCTTACACGACGATGCCGTCCGGCCTCGATCCTACCAAATAACTTCAAGAATGGCTATAAGCCGGAATATGCTGAATATCCGCCGGTTCCGGTATCGGACCGTACGGCTCTCGCGGTAACGCCTGGGGATTGCACCCACGGCATCCGGGCGTCCAGTCCTGCTCTCCAGCGCCCTTCGCCGTGTGCAACCGTTCTTCTGCCCATGTACATGAGTTCGTGCGAGATTCCTTCTGGGTGCCCGGTACCAGGAATTTCCGCGTTATTACAGAGGAATGGCGTGATCTGGCCGTCTGGAGGGCGATCTTATACGGCTCAGCGAGCTACTGCACCACTTTTTGCCTGATCACAAAGTATATCCTCCTATTTTACATTATTGATCATGATAAATCTACATGGAAGATCATGTTAAATCTGGGGGCTGCCGGTGAAGGGCAGTCACCCACCGGGGCGGGATCTCGTTGCCCGTCCCCGGCATGTACCGACCGCGGATCAGCTGCCGAATGACCGGCAGACCCAATAGATTGACCGGTGCTGCACGACACCGGGCCCTGCATTGGGCCCGACCGGGCACCCCGGCACAACGCAACCTGGGAATGAGGAGAGATGACAGAGACGTTTGCCGTCAAATTGGAAGAGAAGTGCTACCTCCCCGACCCCCGGTTCAAGGCAACCGCCTGGACGCCGGACTACACCCGGGCGTACCAGGAGTTCATGCGCGACCCCGAGGCCTTCTGGGACGGGATCGCCCGCGAGCTAGACTGGTTCGAGCCCTGGGATCGGGTTCTGGAGTGGAACTACCCCTACGCAAAGTGGTTCGTCAACGCAAAACTCAACATCACTTACAACTGCCTCGACCGCCACGTCACGAGCGACCGCCGGGATAAACCGGCGATTGTGTGGCGCGGCGAGAGCGGGGAGGAGCGGAAGATCACCTACAACGATCTCTACCGCGAGGTGATGCGGTTTGCAAACGGACTTGCGAACCTCGGCGTCAGGAAAGGCGACCGGGTCTGCATCTATATGCCGCTCGTCCCCGAGCAGATCGTCGCGATGCTCGCCTGCGCACGGCTCGGGGCCGTCCACTCGGTCGTCTTCGGCGGGTTCGGGGCGGATGCGCTCGCGATGCGGATCAACGATGCCGGGGCAAAGGTCGTCATCACCGCAGACGTCGGCTACCGGCGGGGAAAGACCATCCCGCTTCGCGGAATCGTGAACAAAGCACTCACCCGGACACCGGGCGTCGAGAACGTCGTCGTCCTATGGCGCGAGACCCCGGCCGCCGATCTCGATCCTGCGCGAGAGATCGATTACGCCGATCTTGTGGCCCGCGCCGCGCCGG
>JBAYQF010000240.1:0-2844 GCA_041677325.1 Methanoculleus sp. | reverse complement strand
TCCTCATCACCGGCTCAGGGCAGTGCAACGTCACCCACGACGGCGAGATCGCCGAATTTTTCTCGCGCTACGGCGATCACGGAGCGTTCCTCCGGCCCGCGCTCATGAACTTCACGAACCGCGACCTCATCCGGTTCTTCGCCGACCGGGGACTTCACATGGAGACCGAACCCGGGGGGAAGGTCTTCCCCGGGACCCGGAAGTCCGCCGATCTTCTCGCCGTCCTCCTCGCGGAGTGCGCCGCCCGCGGGGTGGAGATCCGGTGCGGCGACCCCGTCCGGGAGGTCGGGCGCGAGAGTGTCGGGTTCTTTGTCGGAACCGAAAAAACAACCGTCCAGGCCGGTATCCTCGTCATCGCCACCGGCGGAGCCTCCTACCCCGCCACCGGCTCGACCGGGGACGGTTACACCTTTGCCCGGGCTCTCGGGCAGCCGGTAACGGAGATCGGTCCGGCGCTCACGCCGGTCTACGTCGCGGACTACCCCTTCGCCGATCTCGCCGGGATATCGTTTCAGGGTATCACCCTCACCCTCTACCGCGATGGAAGACGCATCCGCCGGCATACCGGCGACCTCCTCTTCACGCACACCGGGCTCTCGGGCCCGGGCATACTCGACCTCTCCCGCCATATCCTCCCCGGCGATCAGCTCAAGGTGGCGTTTCTCCCGGGAGCGAGCGTGGAAGAGGTTCGAAAACGCCTCACCGACGTGATCTCGGCGGGCGGGGCGCGGCAGGTGAAGACCGCCCTCTGCGATCTCGCCCTCCCGGAACGGTTCGTCCGGCGGCTCCTCGACCTCGCCGGCATCCCGTCGGGGGCGGGATGTGCGCACCTTGGAAAGAAGGCCAGGAACGCCCTTGCAACATCCCTTGCCGATCTCCCCTTCCTGGTGGAGAGGGTCGGCGGATTCAACGAGGCGATGGCGACGCGGGGCGGGGTTGCCCTCGAGGGGATCGACTCGAAGACGATGGCCTCAAAGACCGTCCCCGGCCTCTACTGCATCGGCGAGGTGCTCGATATCGACGGCGACACCGGCGGTTACAACCTCCAGGCCGCGTTCTCAACGGGAGCCCTCGCCGCCCGGCATATCACCGCGTCTCGCTGACCCTTGTTCGCGCACCGTGAGATCCATCTCTTGCACGGTGCGCCTCTGCACTTCTTCCCAGATATTCTCCTGAAAATCATCTCTTCTCCATATATATCTCCCTAAATAAAATAGAAGTTTTAATATATTAATTGAATCATTAAGAGATATTGGGAAAATAACGTGGTCTCGGGCATTTTTAACGTGATTCTTCTCCTCTTCCTCCTTCTCCCACAAGGCCACCTGATCTGTGATACCGGAGTGGGAGACGGCGTGCTCTACGCCGCCGACAAAGCGGACCGGATCGCCCTCCTTTCCGAGCCCCTCCCGGAGGAGACCCGGGACGCCTTCATCGACCGGGTGGGCGAGACGACGTTCTCCTGCATCGACGGCACCCCCCGCCTCTTCCCCGCAGGCATCAACGCGACCCTTGCCGGCGGGGTGGGCGACTGCACCGATCTCGCGCTCCTCCGGGTGGAGGTCCTCCGGCGGAACGGCATCAGCGCCCGCCCGGTTCACGGCATCATGATCTGGGATGCGGAAGCGTTCCGGACCGGTGCTCTCCACATCGAGGTCTTCGGGAAGGGCGTCGCCATCCACGACTGGGTCGAGCTCGACGACGGCAGGACGATGGGCGCGTATGAGGGGGACCCCGCGGTGCGATGCGTGAAGCTCGGCGAAGGGATCTGTCTCCAGCCGGTGTTCGAGGCGCTGGGCTGCCTCTGAACGATTCTCATCCGCATCGGAACGCCCAATACCCGGTGCATCATACGGGTAGTATGAGCTTCCTCACGGGACTCCTTGCCCTGGTCCTGGTGATCGTCCTTGCGTTCATCCTCTACAAGGTTGTGAAGAGCGTACGAGACCTCATCCTCAACGCCGTCGTGGGCGTTATCCTGCTCTGGCTCATCAACCTCCTCGGCCTGATGCACTTCGTCGGCCGGCCCGACATCCCGATAAACATCATCACCGTCCTGATATGTGCAATCGGCGGTGTATTCGGCGTGATCCTCACGGTGGTGCTCCACCTCCTCGGGATACCGCTGGCGTTCTAGGGAGCGGTCGCACTCCCGCCCGCCGCGGAACCATCATAACCCTCCGCCGATAAGAATGGGGTATGCAGGAATACGGGCCGGGTATCGTCGGCGAAGTCCGGTTCGCCCGCCAGGACGGCGGCTACTACGTGCAGCTCTACGATCGGGAGGGGACACCCGTCGGGAAGACCGGGCTCTGGAGGACGGAAGCAAAAGCAAAAGAGGCCGCCCGGAGGCTCGCCGCGAAACTCGGCGGGGGGTGAGCGCTATCGTCCCGGGTGCGCCTCCGCGTAGCGGACGAGTGCAGTGATGCACCGGTTGTGGGGCGTTGCGATGCCGTGGCGTTCCCCGAGGCGCACCACGTACCCGTTGAGGAGATCGATCTCTGTTGGGCGGCCCTGCTGGAGATCGTAGTACATCGAGGGGTAGACCGCTGCGAAGTCCGGCACCTGCACACCGAAGAGGTGTGCGAGGTAGCCGTCGGCGGTCGCCCAGGGGAGGCGCACCCCCTCGGCCGCGGCGACGGCGAAGGTCTCGCGGACGAGGCCGTCGATGACCTCCCGGATCCCGTCATCGGCGGCGACCTCGACCGGGGCGTGGAGGAGGGCACAGATCGGGTTCACCGCGATGTTGAGGAGGGCCTTTGCCCACTTGCCTGCGCGGATGTCGGGTTCTTCCTCGACCGCTATCCCGGCGGCACGGATGATGCCGAGCAGCCTGCGAAGCGC
>JBAYQF010000239.1:0-2858 GCA_041677325.1 Methanoculleus sp. | reverse complement strand
GATCCCGGACGACGTCGATGTCGGGCTGGATCATCCGTTTACTCTGGAGATCAGGCCGGCAGGCGGGCAGTCGTATGCGATTACAAGGATAACCCCCTCGCGGTTTACGGCGGTTAATATACTTCGATGGTAACTGCTCCTCCTTCTACTGAAATACCCCTCCACTTTTAAGTGCGTAAGACGCTCTCGTCCCGGGTGAAGGATATCGGGATAGCTGTCCTAAAATGTTGGATTTAGAGGGTTTCCAACCCCGAAACCCCGATAACATTCTGAAAAAACGTTTCAGCGAGTGGTATCCAGAGAGGATACCCGTTGAACTTCGCTACCGAGTAGAGGAAGACCATCATCAGCTGCCACGCGAACGGGACGGCGATGAGGAAGAGCAGGGACGCCGTGACCCAGGCACGCGGTATGCCGAACCGTTCTCTCACCGCCATCAGTATGATGGTCGCCGCAAGCAGCAAGAACGTGATCTGGGTAAAAAACATAACGTAACCCGCATACTGGCCGCCATACGGCTGGATGAGCATCAGGGCGACGAGCAGCACCGGGGTGGCAATCCCGATGGCGGCGACCAGTGAGAGCGCCCATCGTTTCGGGTCGGCGGTTCTGTTCAGGCGCGATATGCTATAGACCCCGAGCAACCCCGCCGGCAGGTAGAACGGCGCGAGGTACCGGATGTCCGGGACGATGCCGTGACTTGCATTCAACCCCGGGATACTTCGGGCATAGGCGACCCAGACGGCAAAGGCTATGACGATGAGGAAGGCTACCACCGCGAGATGGGGCGACCGCTCACCTTTCCGGTAGTCCAGGTAGAGCACCGGGAGGAGGATGAACGCAAAGACGATCAGCGGCGAGACCGCGACGAGGCTCATGTTCCCCGATGCCGGTGCAAAGAGAATGCCGAAGACGTCGCCGGGCAGGGTCGACCACGATGGGGTGAAGTGGTTTGCAAGAACCGAGAGGAACCCGGAGATCCCCTCCGACGGCGCCGGGACCGCCTGGACGACACCGTTCACGACCTCGGCCGCCCCGATGATCTCTTCGCCCGATGTACCGGCGATGAGCCCCTTTTCGTAGACGTAGAACGCAGGCACCAGCGGGTTCCCGGTAACGAGGGCATTATTTATGAACAGGGGGATTGCCCCTATGACCGTAGCAAGGGGCATGCAGAGCGCCTTTACGATCTCATTCACCGGTTTCTGCAGGAGGCCGCGGGAGACCTGGAGCGCGACGTAATAGAGCGCGGCAAAGACGAAGACCGTGAACCCGACCTCCGGCCGCGCCCACGCAAGCAGTCCGATGAATGCAAAACCGAGCGCGGCATCCCGGATGCCTCCGTACCGGATGTAGCGTACGAGAAAGAGGACGACCGCCGCAGTCATCGCTACGAGCAGCATGTGGTCCTTTGCATTCGATGCCCAGAAGATGTAGGACGAACAGGAGATGCAGGCGATCGTCCCGAAGACGGAGAACCAGGTGCCTTCGAATATAGTCCTGCAGATGAGATAGATCATCACCGCAAGCGCGGCAAAGAGGATATGGCCTGTGAAGACCACGGCCGCGGTCTCGATGGGTGCGTCCGGCGCGGTGAGCGGCCAGGGGTAGTAGAAGGCGAGGTTTGCAAGTAGTGCGAGGAATGCACCGCCGATCACGAGCCACGTCCACCGGATACCGCGCCACCGGGCGTACTCGGGGCGGTAGGCATCGACCATCACCGCCATTACGACCGGGAGGAGCGACCAGAGGAGGACGATGGCGAGCCTGAACTGGTCGCCGAAGAGGCCGAAGAACCAGAGCGCGGGAAGCGAGAGGACCGGGAGCATCATGGTGTAGCCGAGGAGGTTGTGGCGGGCCTGGAAGTAGGGGCCCGGCGTCCCGTTCAGGAACGTGCCGTATTTGCCCTCGTTCACGGTTATCTGGTGCCCCTCGCTGAGCTGGTGGAGCTGGCCGACCGTGATCCACTCGTCGTTCAGGAAGAGCGCCGGGTTTGCGAACGTCATGATGAAGAAGAGCGCAAAGAGGAAGATGAGTATCGGAATAAGATTTTTGCTCAGGAAACCGGGAGCCGTTCCTTGCTCCAGGCGCCCTTCATCCGTTCTGTTTGCCTGAGATTCCGGTGTCGGACCCCGATTCGCCTGAGATTTGGTTATTGATCCTCGTCGTCGTGAACTCATGATTATCGTCCTGGTAGCATGTAAAGAACGGTTCGTCTATCGATACGTATGTTTCAGGTTCATCGATTCTTATACTTTCGTAATATTTCCCCGACCCGGATAAACAAGGAATATATAGCAGGTTTTGGAGATAGCGGATGATCCCAACCAGCCCGGGATAGCACCGGTACTTCGCTCGATTGGTTGAGACCCTCCCCTGGAAGCCGACCCATCGACTTCCCTTCGCATTCTCCCGCGCGAGGTTGTCGCAGGGAAAATACTGAAGTCTCATGCGCTTTCCGCGAAGTCCGGTTCCCGGGTGCTGCTGATCCCGCCTTCGTTCGTCAAATGAGGCTGCATTGCTCGATTACAGCTGCTGAAATCAGCAAAGTACCGGGTTCGGGTAATGGTGCTTGCTCAGTCGATCATTCCGGTTGCGTGGCCGAGACCTGGGCGGACGCCGTCCCCGCGCTGAACCGAAACGCCAGGGAGGTCGCTCGCTCCGGGCATGCACATCGTCAACGTGCGAGTGCAGCTCCGGCCCGCCCTTTCACCCCGTTGAGGCTACCCGGAGCCGTCCTCGTGCACCGGTGGTTCGGAGCGGCGCCGGGTACCCCGGTGCATTCGGAGATACTGGGAGCGTGAGAGGGCATAGTTCCGAGAATTCTCAAAGAACGCATCGATCAAGTCGGCCTGCTC
>JBAYQF010000238.1:0-2875 GCA_041677325.1 Methanoculleus sp. | reverse complement strand
GCGCTCTACAACGGCATCACCTCCTGGCGGAAGGCGCGCCCGGGAAGAGAGAGGCGCCAGCACCGGCTCATACTCGCCGGCATCCTGGCGATCGTCGGGTTCGGCATCATCTCAGGGCTGATCCTTCCCGCTATGGGAGTCCATACCGTCAACTTCGTCTTCATCGGGATCGTCATATTCTGCCTGTTTATCGCCCATGCTATCCGCAGGTACGGGCTGTTTACCCTGAGCCCGGAGACGGCGGTCACCGAGATCCTCAAGGCGATGCCCGACGGCCTGATCCTTGCCGATATGGATGGCAACGTCATCACGGGGAACACAGCGACCGCTGACATATTCGGTGTGGCCGGAACAGAGCTTCCCGGGCGACCGGTCAGTGCATTGATCTCCGATGCGGCGTATACCACGATCAGGGATGCCGTCGCAAACCAGAGCGGGTTCTCGGATATCGAGGCGGTACCCAGAAACCGGGAGGACGGCGTGGTCAGCATCGCCGGAACTCCTGTCCAGAGCCCGGATGGTGAACCTGCGGGGTTCGTCCTGATCATCAGGGATATCACCGGCAGGAAAGCAGCGGAGACCACGCTCCGGACTGTCAGCCAGAAGCTCTCCCTCTTATCCCGGGTGACATGCCATGACATCGGTAACGATATCATGGGCCTTTCGTGGTATCTGAACCTCCTTTCAGAGAACCGGATGCATCCCGATGCGGGCGTGCATCTCTCCCAGTCGATCGATATTGTGGAGAACATAAAGAAACACCTCAGTTTCTCCCGTGAATACCAGATGATCGGCGTATACCAACCGGTCTGGCAGCCGCTCGGGACGATGGTCACCGGGGCTGTCGCCGGGATCCCTCACCAGGGGGTTGAGGTCTCCACCCGTGTCGCCCCGGTGGAGGTCTACGCCGATCCGCTCTCGTTGAAAGTTATCTATAACCTGTTTGAGAATGCGCTCCGGCATGGGGGCGAGGTCACCCGGATGGGTATAACAACCACAGAACAGGCTGATGGGGCGCTCGTTGTGGTGTTCGAGGATGACGGGGGCGGGGTTCCGGAAGATGAGAAGGAGAAGATATTCCAGTACGGGTACGGGAAAAACTCCGGGTTCGGGCTGGCGTTTGCCCGGGATATCCTCTCCGTAACCGATATTGCCATCCACGAGACCGGGATGCCGGGGCAGGGGGCGCGGTTTGAGATCAGCGTTCCCCCCCGTGCGTGGAGAGCGACCGGGGGAGCGGGATCCGGACCGAACCCGCCGGATCTCACCCCACCTCCCGGAGGATGAAGAACGCGTAGCCGTACTCGGCGGCATGCTCCCGGTGAACGATGATCTCGCGTTCCGTGAGTGCGATGAGGGCATCCTCTTCGGGATTGCGCTTATCCGGGATCGGGGGTTGTACTGGTGGGTTTATCGGTCTCCAGCAGTCCCGCCCATGACCCGCCATAGCTAAATACCACCTCCGCCAACTCATACGTATGGAGAGAAAGACCCCCGCTCCAGAACTGCGGGACCGTATGGAGCGGTTCCGGCTCCGTATGGATGCCGAGAACCCTTCATGGGAGGTCGCTGCAATATTTGGGCGGACAAACCAGTTCTACTTCACCGGGACGATGCAGGACGGGGTTCTCCTGATCCCCCGCGACGATGAAGGCGTCCTCTGGGTGCGCCGGAGCCTTGAGAGGGCGATCACCGAGTCGTTCTTCCCCGATATCCGGCCGATGAAGAGTTATCAGGATGCCGCGGCCGGGATGGGTGCGTGCCCGGAGACGTTCCATATTGAGGCGGAGGTCGTCCCCCTTGCGGTTCTCCAGCGGTTCCGCAAACATTTCCCCTTCACGACGACGGAGGCGCTCGATGCGCAGGTGGCAAAGACCCGGGCGGTCAAGAGCGCGTATGAACTTGCGGTCATGGAGAAGGCCGGGGAGATTCACCGGCACGTGCTCGAGGATTGCGTCCCGACGATGCTCCGGGAGGGGATGAGCGAGATGGAACTCGGGGGCGAGATCTTCTCACGGATGGCCGTGGAGGGGCATCACGGGATCGCCCGGTTTGGCAGGTTCGGGACGGAGATGATCCTCGGCCAGATCGGGTTCGGGGAGAGTTCCATATACCCGACCGGGTTTGACGGGCCGGGGGGATGCCTCGGGGCGGCTCCCGGTGCACCGGTGCTCGGCAGCCATGATCGGGCGCTCAGGTGCGGGGATCTGGTCTTCGTCGATTGCGCGTGCGGTGTGCAGGGCTACCACACCGACAAGACGGTGACGTATATGTTCAAGGAACCGCTCACAGAGGATGTGATCGAGGCGCACAACCGATGCGTGGAGATCCAGAACGAGGCGGCCTCGATGCTGCAACCGGGGTGTGTGCCCTCAGAGATCTACTCGACGATCCTTGAGAATCTGGATCCCGGTTTCCTCAAGAACTTCATGGGATTCGGAGATCGGCAGGTGCAGTTCCTGGGCCACGGCATCGGCCTCGACGTGGATGAGGCGCCGGTGATCGCCCGGGGGTTCGATGAGCCGCTCGAAGAAGGGATGGTGATCGCCCTCGAGCCCAAGAAGGGGATTGCAAACGTCGGAACGGTCGGGATCGAGAACACCTTCGTGGTCTCCCGCGGGGGCGGCCGGTGCATCACCGGGGAGAACCCCGGCCTCATCCCGGTATACTGAGGGGCGGGGAAGCAGGCCCCCACCCCCTGCACTGACGCGTTGCGGGCTGTTCACGAAAGTCCGACGACCGGCTCCAGAGGCTGGGCCTGCCGACCAAGGAAGTCCAGCAGCTCGCGGTTGATTTTGTCGGCGTGCGTCCATATGATCCCGTGCGGCCCGCCCTTGATCACCACGAGGCGGCTATCCGCGACCAGCCCCGGGAT
>JBAYQF010000237.1:0-2892 GCA_041677325.1 Methanoculleus sp. | reverse complement strand
AGACGTCGACGTTGTGGCTCTCTTTATCGACCTCCGCCGGGTCGAGCCGTGTCGTCAGGACAAGGGGGGCGTCCATCGTCCCCCCCCGGGTCTCGGGGAGGTAGGCGCGGGAGAAGTTGATCAACCCGTCGAGGAGGAGCATCACGCAGTCCTCATCGCCATCGCACTGGCCGCAGAAGATACCGTTCGCGATGAGCGTGTGGTTCTCGGCGACCGTCAGACAGTAGACCCGATCGTCGAGCGCCTGCACCGTCTCGCGGGAGACGACCTTATCCGCCACGACGAGTCCGCCCTCCTCCGTCGGGACCCGGTCACCGATCGCGACCTCGATCGCCCGGACCTTGCGGAGGTAGTCGGTATCCCAGACCAGCATAGCGTGGTCGGGCGTCACCGTGAGGACCTTCCCCCGCCGTGTCGTGAACCGGACGAGGTGCGCCGGAGCACGGTGGACGGAGACGGACGTGACCTTCTTGATGCTGACCACGCCCCGTGTGTCGATGCTCTGGGCGTAAAAAGGCTGCCTCGGATCGGAGTAGAATGTTCCCATATGGTCGATCCCCGGCCTCGCCACGTCGAAGTTCTCCACCACGAACTGCTGGATGGGAACGGTCGTCCATCCCCGCCCATCGGAGACGGTGATCTCCGTATCGCCCGCAAAACAGTTCCGCCGCTTTGCCGCATGGAAGAACGGATGGGCGTAGCCGACCGGCGCCTTCGAGAACCCGATCAACCGGGCGAGAACCCCGGCGCTCGTGTGGGGGGCAAGCCCCATCAGGAGGTGCCCCACGAGGTCGAGCGGCCTCTCCGCCCGGTAGAACGGCTCAAGGCCGTAGATCCGCACCAGAAGGTCGTCGACGAACTTCGCCACCCGGACGAGCCACTCGCCGCAGTCTTCCGAGACCAGAATATCCTGGTGGCGGAGTTCCAGCACCTGTTCGTCTGAGACCAGTTCCCGACCGTCGGTGTCGTGGGTGTAGCCGAGCTCGTGGAGCCGTTCGATCGGGACGCCGACCTCGTCTGGTCGGAAATGAGTCAGGGGAAGGTCGATCATATCGTAGCGGACGGTGCCGTCCTTGAAGACATAAAGGTTCTGCAGCGCTCGGAGAATCCCTTTCTCGATCGGTTCCACCGGCCGTTCGCGCGATATCAGGCCCCTCACGCCCTTTAAGAGCGCGACCGAAGATTCGCGCACCCCGAGGCTGTCAAGCGCCGCCAGGTACTCGTTTTTCACGTTGATCGTGACCTTCTGGAGGCAGACTGTCGGCATGTTACACCGGGGGCAGACATCCTGCCCGACATCCTTGCCGCACTTTGGGCACCTGAAGACCGGGTTCGTGTGCGCCCCGCACTCGCAGAGGTTTTTGTACGTGAAGGCGCCGCAGGCGGGGCACTGCCGCTCCCCGACCTCCACCTCGATCACCCCGCCGTCAGTGTTTGATCGGGGTTTCGAGGCACAGGCTGCCTGAAACGACCGTCGGGCGCCGCCGTCGTCGCCGATTGGAAAGAGTGAGTGGGGCGGGGGGCGCATCTCCCGCGGTTTCGACTTCCCCGGTCGCCCCATCCGGCCGCCGATCCGGGTTCCCGCTCGTGAGCGCAGCGTAAAACCCGAGAGATGCATCACAAGATCGAGTGAGTTCTCCATCGGGGCATCCCGCCATGCCGGCCGTTTTTCGAGGTGCAGCGTCAGTCCGAGACAGGCAAGGAAGACCAGGTTTTCGGAGATCGCGATCCGGTCTCCTGCGAAGTGGTGGGGCATCAGGAGCTCCTCGAGGACCGCCTTCGTCTCCGGGATATGGGGGAGCATCAGCACGCCGTCCTCGATCCGACCGCCGGCGCTGACCGTTTCCGCAAGGCGAGCGATATCGGCCGGGGTGATGTCGTCCCACATGTAGGTGTAGTCGGGATGGAGCGGAAGCCCGTCAAGTGCGAACTCGATCGCCTCGAGCTCGTTCTCCGGGTGCCGCGCCCCGCCCTCGAGCATCCACCACTCCTCGCAGTAACTCGGGGGCACCAGCAGATGGTTGTTCTCCATGAACTCCCCGAAACTGACCAGTATCTCGCCGACGTCCAGGATCTCATCGATCTGCCCTGCAAGCCGCTTTGCCTCCACCGCATCGTCCACCCGGCGCACCTCCCCGCTCCGGAGTTTGACCGTCGGCCCCTGGATCGAGTCCACCGGTACGATTCCCGCCGCCTTTCCCGGCCGTTCGACCTTCATCTGCGTCCCGACCGCGAGGAAATCGCCGAGGATGTGCAGCGTTGCCGGGTTCAAGCCCGCGGCCGCGAACCCGGTGTTCCGCGCCCGGCCGAGGCGCAGCCGGAACCCTCCTTTCCTCATCGGATATGAGAAGACCGGCCGTCCGCCGATCAGGTCGCGGATGTACTTATCCTTCGGCTTGATCGCGGCGCCTGCATCATCGTCGCTGCTCTTTGCCGAAGCGCCGCCGCCGATCAGGTCTGCGAGCCAGTCCCAGCCCTGCATCTTCATCTTCCGGACATTCGACTGGATCTTGGGTGCCTTCAGGGCGAGCCCTTCCGCGACGACGAGCGCCATCCCGCCCCGTACGGTGTTCGTCTCCACCCGCTCCAGGTTCCGGTAGCCGCTCACCTCCTGCTGCTCCGTCGGTTCGCCGTCGATGCAGACCGGACAGTTCTCGATGATCATCCGGAGCTCCTTCTCGCTCGGGAGATACTGCAGGCTCATGATGTTGTTGTACTGCCGGATCTCCTCGATGTAGCGTTCAACCTCCTCCGGGCGGGGGATGTAGCGATTGATCCCGAGCGCCTGCCGCACGTAGTCGCCCACCAGCACCGAGAGCGCCTGCGCCGTCCCGCCCGCGCTCCGGATGGGGCCCGCGTAGTAGATCTTCAGGTAGTCCGTCCCGTCGTCGT
>JBAYQF010000236.1:0-2894 GCA_041677325.1 Methanoculleus sp. | reverse complement strand
GCGGCGTGACGGGAGCCCGGTCCACGTCGATATGAGCAGCCGCCGGTACTACGACGAGGAAGGACGCTACCAGGGCATAGAGGGGTTCATCTGGGAGAATCTCGGGGCAGAATAGAGCGATGAGCCGCCGGATGGGCACGCACACCTATAGCGCGTATTACACCTTGTTCTCCATCTTCGGGGTTGATTGAGCCCGGGAGTTCCATCCATCTGATCCGGCGGCGCCGGATCGTTTATCCCTCGCCTTTCCGTAATCAGGGTATGGATCCGGTCATCGAAGCGATACGACTGGAGCTCGCGGCTCATGCGGACCCCGAACTCCAGAAAAGCAGCCAGCGTTACTTCAAGGAGGGGGTCCGGTGCTACGGGATGAAGACCGCGACTGCGGTTGCGGTTGCAAAGAAGCACTGGAAAGAGATCAAAACCCGGGAAAAGCAGGAGATATTCGCCCTCTGCGAGGAACTCTACCGGTCCAGGATGATGGAGGAGGCGTTCGTCGTCTCACAATGGGCGCAGATGCTCGCCGGCCGCTACGAACCCGAGGATATCGCCACTTTCCGGCACTGGATCGATACCCACATCACCAACTGGGCTACCTGCGACGGCCTCTGCAACCATGCCGTCGGAGACTTCATCGTCTGCTACCCGGAACATATCGAGGAACTGAAGCGCTGGACACAGTCTGAGAACCGCTGGATGCGGCGTGCGGCGGCGGTCTCCCTGATCGTGCCCGTAAAGCACGGGAAGTTTCTCGACGAGGCCATCGCAATCGCCGATCTTCTCCTCACGGATACGGACGATATGGTGCAGAAGGGTTACGGCTGGCTCCTCAAGGAGGCGAGCAGGGAACACACGGATGAGGTTTTCAGGTACGTCATGCAGAACAAGAGGAATATGCCCCGGACGGCGCTCCGCTACGCGATCGAGCTGATGCCGAAGGACCTGAAGAGCGAAGCGATGAAAAAGGACTGGTGAGAGGTTTTTTAGAACCTGATCCGCGGCGCCTCGGCCTCCCGCATGTTGTTCTCCATCGTCCAGAAGTGCGCCTCGCCGTGGGCCACGCGGAAGACGGCGAGTTTCGGATCGCTCGGGCCGGAGAGGCCGATCTGGAGAAGCCACGGCCTCTCCCCGATAAGCCGCTCTTTTAGTGCCGCGTCATCGAGGAACTCGACCGTTCCCGTGACCCGGAGCATCTTCCCCACATCGCCGGGGGCGTAGAAACAGAGCTCGACCTTCGGGTTTTCGGTGAGCTGCCGCCAGACGGCCTTCGGCGTCCCGGTGTGGTAGTAGAACCCGGTCGCATCGGCAAACCACATGGCAAACGCCCGGACCCGGGGCTGGTCGCCCTCCGCGGTCGCGATGAAGGTCACGGGGTTCTCGGTTGCAAATTTCACGCAGTCGGAAAAGTCCATTCTTCTCACTCGTGCGAGGATATGGTGGAGGAGGAGAAAACGGTTCCGGAACTCATCGACCGGATGATCACATGAATAGGTTTTAACACCAGAGAGAGTGAATCTCGGTAGGATGAAGAGCCCTTTCCATATCATGATCATCCCGACCCTCGGTTGCCCCTCGAAATGCCACTATTGCTGGAGTTCCGATGAAAAATCACCGAAGATGAGCATCGAGACCGTCCGGGAGATCGCGGCGTGGCTCAGGGATTACCGCTCCGACCAGGTCACCATCACTTTCCACGGCGGCGAACCGCTCCTTGCCGGCGCGGAGTTCTACCGGGAGGCGCTCCCCATCCTCTCGGAGGAACTCGCCCACCTTGCACCGACATTTGCCCTGCAGAGCAACCTCTGGCTCCTCACCCCGGAGATGGCGAAGATATTTGCAGAGTACCGTATCCCGATCGGCTCAAGTATCGACGGCCCCGAGGGTATCAACGACTCGCAGAGAGGGGAGGGCTACTTTAGAAAGACGATGCGGGGCTACGAGATTGCAAAGGCAAACGGCCTCGACGTCCGGTTCATATGCACGTTCACCTGCCGGTCGGTCGAACGCAAGGAGGAGATCTTCGACTTCTTCCTTGAGAGGGGGTTCCCGCTCAAACTCCACCCGGCGCTGCCGTCGCTCCGGAGCGACGACCCGAAGGAGTGGGCGCTCGAACCGGCGGTCTACGGGGAGCTGCTGATCTATCTCCTCGATAAGTACCTGGAGAACCTCGGCCGGATCGAGGTCATGAACATCAACGACATCTGCAGGGGCATCTTCACCCGGCACGGCACCGTCTGCACGTTCGCCGACTGCATGGGAAACACCCTCGCCATTGGGCCTGACGGGAGCATATACCCCTGCTACCGTTTCATCGGCATGCCGGAGTACGTGATGGGGAACGTCTACGATCGCCCCACGCCCGGAGATCTCGCCCGATCGGGTGCCGGGCGGCTCATGCAGGCGTTCAAGGACTACGTCGACCGCGAGTGTGCCGGTTGCGCCCATATCAGGTACTGCCGCGGCGGGTGTCCCTACAACGCGATAGCGCCGACGGACGGCGAGGTCCGGGGCGTCGATCCGCACTGCATTGCATATAAACGGATATTCGACGAGATCACCCGCCGGCTGAACGAAGAGATGTTCGGCTCCGACGATGAGGAGATGGATGGGTTCTGTTCGCCGTTTGGGAGGCGGGCAAAACCGGGGATCATGGCGATCCTCCAGACGATGGCGACGAGACGGGATTGAGGGGCGGGCGCCCGCCGCGGTGAGGGGAGCGGATCACGCATCCGCCGGGAGAGGGGGATCTCGCCGTTCAGGTGATCGGGCGGGAGATAATCCTGCCGCCTGCACCACCCTCATCCGGAACAGAGAGGAAGGTTACTATACAGGGTTGTCAAATAGTCCTCCATCGGCTCCGCGGGAGGCTATCGGAAGAACCGGATCCGCCCGGG
>JBAYQF010000235.1:0-2960 GCA_041677325.1 Methanoculleus sp. | reverse complement strand
TCGCGGGCGATATCGTGGCCGTGGATCAGGGCGCGACCGCCCGTGATCCCGGTCATACCGGTGAGCATCCGGATGGTGGTGGTCTTCCCCGCTCCGTTCGGGCCGAGAAAACCGAACGTCTCGCCCATCTTCACCGCAAACGAGATCCCGTTCACGGCAATATTGTCACCGAACCGTTTGGTGAGTTTGATCACCTCGATCGCGTCCATGGCATCACCTCACCATAGATTCCTCTCTGGAGGTTAAAAATGCCCCGGACGTATCTCCGTTCCCGTTCTACTCGGAAAGGATCGCGAATATTTGTCGCAGATCTTCGTTAAGCGGCTTTTTCTTCTGCCATGTCTCCTCTAGCGCCGTGTACCTGAGGATGCCTCCCACCTCCCCTATCATGCACCCGCCCCGTCCCTCGAGCAGTGCCTCGACGGCGGCAACACCGAGGCGGCTCCCGAGCACCCGGTCGCGGAGCGTCGGCCGCCCGCCGCGCTGGAGGTGGCCGAGAACGACGACACGGGGGTCGAGGCCGAGGTGACCGCCGATCTCCCGGGCAAGCTCAAACGAGGCTCCGGGTTTTTTCCCTTCTGCGACCACCACGATCGCGCTCTTCTTCCCGTGAGTGAATCCGTCCCGTATATGCTCGCTGATTCGGGCGATAGACGTCTCTTCTTCCGGGATGATCAGCTCTTCTGCGCCGCCGGCGATCCCGCTCTCGAGCGCCAGAAATCCGGCCTCCCGCCCCATCACCTCGATGAGGAAGATACGCTCATGGGACCGTGCCGTGTCGCGGATGCGGTCGATCGCCTCGACCGCGCAGTTCGCCGCCGTATCGAACCCGATACAGTAATCGGTCCCGTAGATGTCGTTATCGATACTCCCCGGCACCCCTATGAGCGGCGCCGTGTCCACATCGGCGGCAAGCAGGCTTGCGCCATGGAACGTCCCCTCACCGCCGATCAGGATCAGGCCGTCAAGCCCCATCCGCTCGATCGCCCCGGCCGCCCGGAGCCTTCCTTCGCGGGTATAGAAATCCTTGTTCCGGGAGGTCTCGATGATGGTGCCGCCCAGGTGGATGGTGTTTCTTATCGCCGGGCGGTCGAGCTGCACCATATCCCCATCGATGAGCCCGGTGTATCCCCGGCGTATCCCGACGATGGTCAGATCGTGCGCAAGCGCCGTGCGTACCGCTGCCCGGACACAGGCGTTCATGCCCGGAGCGTCGCCGCCGCTCGTCAGGATACCGATCCGCGTCATGGTTCCTCCGCATCTTCGAGCACGTCCACTCCCAGGAGCGGTTTTCCCGCGAGCATGGTGAGCGCAGCCCCGCCGCCCGTCGAGACGTGGGTCATCTCGTCGGCAAGCCCGAACCGCTGCACCGCATCCGTTGTCGAGCCGCCGCCGACGACGGTGGTGCCGGAGATGTGGGCGAGGGCCGCGGCGACCCGGCGCGTCCCTTCGGCAAACTCAGGGATCTCGAAGACTCCCATCGGCCCGTTCCAGACGACCGTCCGGCAGGCGCCCAGTTCACGGCTGAACTCGCTTGCTGTCCCGGGCCCGATGTCGGCGATGATTGTATCACCCGGTATACCGGTGACCGGCACAATCCTGGTCGGGACGCCGGCCTCAAGCCTCTCCGCGACGACGACGTCATGGGGGAGGAGGAGGCGGACACCGAGTTCCCCCGCCCGTGCAGAGATCTGCCGGACGGCCTCCAGTCGGTCACCTTCGATGCGCGACCTGCCCGTCCCGTAACCGCGGCTTGCAAGGAACGTCGCCGCCATCCCGCCCCCGATGAGGAGGAGATCCACCTCCGGTATGATGTTCTCCAGAACATCCAGTTTGTCGCTCACCTTGGCTCCGCCGATGATGGCCGCAAACGGTCGCTCGGGGTCTTTGAGGATGTGCGTGAAGGCATCCACCTCCTTTGCGAGCAGGAGCCCGGCCACCGCCGGCAGGTGTTCCGGGATGCCCACGATCGATGCATGGGCGCGGTGGGATGCCCCGAAAGCATCGTTGACGTAGACGTCCGCAAGAGCGGCCAGAGCCCGTGCAAAGACTGGATCATCTTTCTTCTCCCCCGGATGGAACCGGAGATTCTCGAGGACGACGACATCCCCGCCGCTCATCCCGGCTACTGCGCTCTCCACCTCCGGGCCGATACAATCGCGGAGGGCGATGACCGGCCGGCCGAGAAGCACAGAGAGCCGGTTCGCCACAAGGGCGAGGCGCAATCGCTCCACGACAACACCCTGCGGCCGGTCCAGGTGGGAGCAGAGGATGATCCGTGCATCCTGTTCGATGAGGTAACGGATCGTCGGCAGGCTGGCACGGATACGGGTATCATCCTCAATGGCGCCGTCTTCATCGAGCGGCACGTTGAGATCGGCACGGACAAGCACCCGTTTTCCCGTCACATCGATATCCCGGACGGTCTTCTTCCATCCCGGCAGTACTTTTTGCATATCGGCACACACCCCCGGACTGCTGGAGAACGGTCGCGTGATCTTATTCCCGGTCGTTCCCTGCAGAATCACGGTGATTCACTGCATGCATATCCCGGCATATATAGTGTTCACCCCGGGATCTGTCGGGCAGAGATGGAGGTCGGTATCTGCGATCGGGTGGCGAAAACGGCACCGCTGGTATAGAAGAGCTGGAAAATGCCGTCCGGGGGGAGCGACCCCACCCCCTCCGGCAGGTTTACCGCCCGGAACGGCGTTCCCAGTAGGGTGTATACCCGTAATGGCTGTACATCCCGGTGAGCCACTCGCGTTCGGTGGTCGTCGGCCAGCTGCTCTTATCGAAACCCGGCGCATTCTCCAGCCGGTCTTTGGGCACATCGAGAATAAAGTAGTTATCGGCTGCATTGTACGCGAACGCCTCCCAGGGGATGGCGAAGAGTTTATCGCCGAGTCCCAGGAAACCGCCGAACGAGAGGGCGGCATAGGCGATGCAGCCTTCGTTGA
>JBAYQF010000234.1:0-2981 GCA_041677325.1 Methanoculleus sp. | reverse complement strand
GCGGTCATCATCAGGATGATCGGGTTGACGCCCACGCTGACGGCCGTGACCGCCATGATCGGCATCAGGACGGCGGCCATGGCGGTGTTCGAGGAGACCTCCGTTGCAAGCGAGACCCCGAGCGCCACGACGAAGACCAGGACGACGATCGGGAGCCCATGGATGAGGGTGAGGGACTCGACGATCGTCGCGGCAAGCCCGCTCTGGATGAACCCGTTCGAGAGGGCGATGCCGCCGCCGAAGAGGAGGAGGATGCCCCAGGGGATCTTCACCGCCCACTCCCAGTCCATCGTGAAGATACCCTCCTTGCGGTCGACCGGGAGGATGAAGAGGAGGAGGGCCCCGAAGATCGCGATGGTGGAGTCCTTGATCCCCGGGAAGATCATATCGAGGCCGGGGACGATGAACCCGCCGATATCCTTCGTCTGGGCGAAGATCCAGGCAAGAGCCGTCAGGGCGAAGACGATGAGCGTCCACCGCTCCCCCGTCGATATCGGGCCGAGCTTTGCAAGTTCTTCGCGGATGAGCCCTTTTGCGCTCGGAAGGGTAGGCACCATCCGGCGATAAGAGACCTGGGTGAGCCAGAGCCACGCGAGGATGATGAAGACCAGAGCAAACGGGACGCCGAACTTCATCCAGGTAAAGAAATCGATGGTCGGCGCGTCGGGAAAGATCGTCGCGAGCTGGGAGATGAAGATCCCATTCGGGGGTGTGCCGATGATCGTGGCGATCCCCCCGATGCTCGCGGCGTAGGGGATGGAGATGACCAGGCACCGGGCAAGCGCCGCTTCCTTCCCATCAAGGTTCTCAAAGGTCTTATCGGTCCCGGGCAGGATCGTCAGGATGATCGCGACCGCGATCGGGATCATCATCATCGCGGTCGCGGTGTTTGAGATCCACATCGAGAGGAACCCGGTGGCGATCATGAACCCGAGCACCAGACGCCTCGGGCTCGTTCCCACAAGGCGTATGATGTGCAGCGCGATGCGCCGGTGCAGCCCCCACCGCTGCATCGACATCGCGATGATGAATCCACCAAGGAAGAGGAAGATCACCTCGTTGCCGTATGACTCCGCCACTTTTACCGGGGAGAGGATGCCGAGCGCCGGGAAGAGGACCAGCGGGAGCAGGGCGGTCGCCTCAAGAGGGATGACACCCGTGACCCAGAAGAGGATCATGAGGATGGTGACGGCCGCAACAGCCTTCGCCTCAGGCGCAATGAGGCCGGGATCGATAGGTATCGCCAGGATCGCGAAGAAAACAAACAGCGATGCTACGATAAAGGCGACCTTTCTCATCATCAGAAATGGGGGAAAGGAATATTTAAGCGTGAGGAATCTGATTGCGACAAAATTTATGGGTTTGCGACGAGATACCGACCATCTCAACCGTTTTACGACCATGGCCGACTGGTGTGCAGCAACCGGGGCGGGCTCTGGAGAGGAGAGGGGCACCGCGCCATCACGCCAACCTATATCAGTGAAATCGGCGCACGGAATATCATGAAGCCAGACCGGATCCGCACCAGGGGTTTTGCGGTCCTCCTTGCCGTCTGTCTCCTTGCCCTCACTGCAGGGCAGGCCGGGGCTCGCGGCCCGACGATCAGCGATATTCAGCCCTACGACACGATCTTTGTCTACGAGGAGGGGCTTGACCTCTCACAACTCCGTGATGCGGTCACAAACAACCGCATCACAGAACTGCGGAAGTATCAGAACGACAACCCCGACCGGGGGGTCGAAAGGAGCATCCTGGTCGCCGACGACACGGACTTTGAGGTGCAGGACTTCTTCGTGAAGGGAAATTACGGGACCTACCACGCCTTCAACCCCACCGACGGAGTGACGGCGCAGGTCATGATCCGCAAACCAGAGCTCTCCCTCGATGTGGTGCTCGCAAACCCCAACCACAACGAACCCCTGGCCGGCCTCTCGGTCTCCGATAACACCCGGGTAGCCTTCAGGATATCATCTCCCGACGTCGGGGCATCCTACCGGGTGGGCGGGGTCTACCCGGCGACGATCGATATCGTGCTCACCACGCCGGGCGGCGCCGAGACCACCACCCTCGGCAGGGTCAATTTCGCCGGGCTGAACGTCAGCTCGACCCGGTTCTACACCGATGATCCCGGTGGGCCGGGCGCCGTCCGGCTCGGTGATCTCGGCAGACCGGGAGAGTACTCCGTCCGCGCCGAGTGGAGGGCGCCGTCCGGGTTCGACGCTTATGCTCCTGCTTCCGAACCGGTGACGTTCACAGTGGCAAACCGCGTCGGGGTGGATACGACCGCAACGCCGACGCCAACGCCGACACCGACACCCACACCGCCGCCTAAACCGTCGACGGCCAGGCCGACAATGACGCCGACACCGACCGCGACGGCGGAACCGGCAACACCGACGCCGACCGCAGCGCCGCTCCCGGCTGCACTGGCCGTAGCCGCAGCCGGGTTCGCCCTCGCGCTCGCCGGCAGGCGGCGGTAGAGAATCAACAGAATCGGCAGCCGCAGCCGCCGTCCCGGATACGGCAGAGGGCGGCAGCCGCCCATTTTACAACAGCCGGATCGGCATCCTTGAGCACCTGCACCAGCGCCGGGACCGCTCCGGCATCCCCGACCATCCCGAGGGTGTAGGCCGCCCACATCCGGAGGCGGGGATCGGGATCATCGAGCAGAGAGAGAAGCGATGGAAGGGCCGCCGGACCGAGAGCCGCTAGCGCCTCCGCTGCCGCCATCCGGTCGGCGGTCGAACCGTCGCATAGAGTCCGGATCAGCGCCCCCGCACCCGCCGTCACGGGGACGGCCTCTCCTCTTTCTCGTCAGATGCCAGGATCTCATCGATATCCACGTAGATCGGGAAGATCCCGTGGACACCCGCGAGCAGGAAGACCCGATGGACATCGGGCTGGAGCGAACAGAGCGCCATCTCCCCGCCGACACCCTTCAGGGCGCGAAACTTGCCGAGCAGCACCCGTAAACCGCTGCT
>JBAYQF010000233.1:0-2984 GCA_041677325.1 Methanoculleus sp. | reverse complement strand
GATCACACAGATATCGGCGACGTTCGGGGTGAGTTTCACCCAGGTCGGAACCCCGAGAGAGGCGACTGCCCGGGTACACTCCTCTACGAGAGCCGGATCGCTCCCGATCGCCGCCCCGTACCCTTCTGCGTGGGGACAGGAGAGGTTCAGTTCGAGTCCGGAGGCTCTATCGGCAAACCACCCGGCGACTGTCCGGAACTCCTCAGGCGTCCCGCCGAAGATGCTCACGATCACCGGCTCCCCCTGAAGGGCGGCGAGCTCATCCACGAACGCGGCCGAGGGGTTTGGGAGGCCCATGGCGTTGATGATGCCGCCGTCGACCACGATCAGGCAAGGGCCGGGATGCCCCTCTTTCGGGCTCGGGCCGATGGATTTTGTGACCACGCCCCCTGCGCCGTTTGCGAGGATACGGGCAAGCGACGCTCCCGTGGTGCCGAGGATGCCGGCCGCGAGCAGCAGGTGGTTCTTCAACCGGATGCCGCCGAGATCGATAGGACCTGGATAAAGCGCAACCATTGAGAAAAGGTGGGAGGTGAGGTATTATTATACCCTCGCGCCAAGTACAATGAAGAATGAGATACGTGCTCCGCCCAACGGAGCCCGGGTATCGGAACGGAAGGTGACATGGTGTCCTTTTTCCTTGCCGGGCCGCTATCCTCCGTGCAGCAGGGCAGTTCACGCGCACAGTCTTTTACTATTTATCCATACACAGGGCTGATATTATGACCTCACTCGCAATCTTAGGGGTAGGAAAGGTGGGGGGTGAGACGGCTTTTCTCTCTGCCGCACTCGGTCTCGCCGATGAGATCATCGTCCACGATGCATACGAACCCATCCTCCGTGCTCAGGTTCTCGACCTGCAGCACACGGGTATCGATGTCTCGATATCCACCGATACAATGGCGATGCGGGATGCCGATATCTTCGTCTTTGCAGCAGGGATCCCGAGGACGCCCGATATCAAGACCCGGGCGGATCTCCTCGATGCCAATATACCGGTGGTGAAGCGATGCAGCAGACACCTGCGAGGATTTGAGGGAGTCGTCATCGCCGTCACAAATCCCATGGATGCAAACAACTACGGCCTCTGGAAGACGATGGAGATCGACCGACAGCGATGCATCGGATTTGGCGGACAGCTCGACAGCGCCCGTTTCGCAAGTTTCCTTGCCGGGGCGGGGATCTCAGGGCCCGCCTGGGTGCTCGGCGAGCACGGTGAGCACCAGGTGCCGCTCTTCTCGAAGACCGGGGCTGATCCTGGTATCGATGAGCGGGAGGCGATCCTCTCCCGGATGCGGGGGGCAAGCATGGAGGTGATCCGCGGCAAGGGAGGCACGGTCTTTGGGCCTGCGTACCATATCGCCATGCTGATCCGGACAATCCTCGAGGATCGGCGGGAGGTGCTCTCCTGCTCATGCGTGCTTGACGGCGAGTACGGCCTCTCCGGTTGCTCGCTCGGCGTTCCCGCCCGGATTGGCCGCGAAGGGGTCATCGGTATCGAGGAGTGGGACCTCGATCCATGGGAATCCGGGAAGATGGCTGAAGCTGGAGGATTCGTCCGGGACCTCTGCAGGAGGTTCGATGTCTGACCGGGCATCCGGATCCCGTATGAGCGTACCTGCCACCCTACAAGACTTCGGGAAGATCCAGATCGGCATCCACCAGGTCGAGTACGGCAACATCGGCGCCGCGACCCCGGTCATCTACATCTTCGGCCGCGACGCCTCGGGGAATGCCTTTCAGGCCAACGTGACCGGATTCCGGCCTTATTTCTATGTGCCTGCCGATCTGCTGGGCGGGCGATCCCTCCCACAGGAGATCGAGAGTGTTGAAGAGGATACGATCTATCGCTCCATACAGGGCGTCCCTCTCCGGCGCCTCTACACCCGGCGGCCCGGCGACGTCCGTACCGTCCGCGATGAGTTCGAGCAGCACTACGAAGCCGATATCCCGTTCACCACCCGGTTCATGATCGACTGCGATCTTACCGCCGGTGTCGCACTCCCGGCCGGCAGCGGCGGCACTGCAGCGGTCGAGTATCACGAGCTCGCACCGGCCGATATCAAAGCCCCTGCCCGGACGTGCATCATGGATATCGAGTGCGTGGATGAGGAGGGGTTCCCCGAGCCCGAACGCGACCCGATCATATGCGTCACCTGCTGGGATTCGTTCGATGACGACTACGTGACGCTCCTCTGGCAGCCCGACGTGACGGAGGGCGATGTTCCTGATCTCTCCCTCAACGAGCGGCACCGGGTCATCCGGTTCCCGAACGAGGCCTCGATGCTCAGGGGGCTCGCCGCTTACGTGAAGGAGCGTGACCCGGATATCCTCTCGGGCTGGAACTTCGTAGAGTTCGATATCCCCTATATCCTGAGACGGATGGCGGTGCTCGAGATCGATGCGGATTGTCTTGCGCGCCTGCCGGGGCAGACCGCAAGAAACGCCGTCCGGGGGAGATCGATATTCGATCTCCTCGGCGCCTACCGGAAGATGCACCAGGCGCAGAAAGAGTCCTATCGGCTCGATGCAATCGCCGAAGAGGAACTTGGGGTAACGAAGGTCCGTTATAGCGGGACGATCACCGGTCTCTGGCGGTCGGATGTAAAGCGGCTCGTCGAGTACAACTACCGCGACGTCGAACTCTGTGTCGGGATCGACAGAAAGAACAACATCATCGAGTTCTACCGCGAGATCGCCCGGTACGTCGGATGCCCGCTCGACCGGACGCTGAACTCCTCAAACGTCATCGACATCTTTGTCCTCAGAAAAGCGTCGGGAAAGTTCATCCTCCCCTCGAAAGGGTTTGCGGCAGGCGATGAGTTCGAGGGGGCGACCGTCTTTGAACCCACGATGGGCCTCCGCGAGAACGTGGTTGTCCTTGACCTGAAGTCGCTCTACCCGATGGCGATGATGACGATCAACGCTTCCCCTGAGACAAAGAATCCGGACGGCGAACTGCGGGCGCCGAACGGCATCCGGTT
>JBAYQF010000232.1:0-2984 GCA_041677325.1 Methanoculleus sp. | reverse complement strand
TCTCAGCGGCCGGGGAGCATTCTCACGTACACGCCCATGCCGAACTCACACACGAGCATCCGCACCAGCCCGACATCCACCATCGGCATTCGCACCGGCGTTAGGGGGAGAGCCGCTCACCCACCATAAAAGATGCTCGCGATCTTGTAGAGATCCATATCCACTGTCTTGAGGTCCGCCACCGCCTCTTCGAGCGGGACCGCGACGATATCGTTCCCCCGGAGCGCGACCATCTTCCCGAAGTCTTTATCCCTGATGAGATCCGCCGCCGCAACCCCGAACCTGGTCGCAAGCACCCGGTCGTGCGCCGTCGGCGACCCGCCGCGCTGGGTGTGCCCGAGCACCGTCACCCGCACCTCCATATCGAGCAGTTTCTCAAGCTCGTCACGCACGTAGTTCCCGACACCGCCGAGGGTCACATGGCCGAACTCATCTATCCGGGCGGACTGCGCGATCGCCTCCGTCCTTCCTTTCGGCTGGGCACCCTCAGCGACCACGACGATACTGAACTTCTTTCCACGCTCGTAGCGTACCCGGAGGTGGTGGGCGACCTCATCGAGGTCGAACGGTATCTCCGGGATCAGGATCTCGTCCGCCCCGCCTGCGATCCCGGCCATGGTTGCGATCCACCCGGCATGCCGCCCCATCACCTCGACGACCATGATCCGGTGGTGCGACTCCGCCGTCGTGTGGAGGCGGTCGACCGCCTCGGTGACGATCTGGACGGCGGTATCGAACCCGAAGGTGTAGTCGGTCGCGGCGACATCGTTATCGATGGTCTTGGGAACCCCGACGACCGGGATGCCCATCTTTGAGAGCCTGTTCGCGACACCAAGGGTATCTTCGCCGCCGATCGCGACGATCGCATCGATCCCGAACTTCCTGATGTTGTCGCGCAACCGCTGGAGATTCGCCTCATCCTTGAAGGGGTTCGTCCGCGACGTCCCGAGGATCGTCCCGCCCCGCGGGAGGATCCCGCTCACCGAGTAGTCGGTCAACGGTTCGACGTTCCCGATGACGAGGCCGAGCCATCCATCCCGGATCCCGATCGCGTCGAACCCGTGTTTCGCCCCGGTCCGCACGACCGCCCGGATCACCGCGTTCAGGCCCGGACAGTCTCCCCCTCCCGTCAGTATGCCGACCGTCGTCATCCTAGCACCTGCCCCCCGTGCAGATCTTGTTTGCCTCCTCCACGCTCGCGTTGTCAAGGGTGATCGCCGATATTGCGTTGCAGAACCGGACAGCCTCATCGAGCGATCGCTGGTGGATGTTTCTCCCTGTCGCGTTCCCGACCGTGCCGCCGATATGGATCTGGTCGTGGAGCTGCTGCAGAAACTCCTGCATATCGACGTGAGATCCGCCCGCACAGACGACGCCGGTCCTGCCGCCGGCCGCCACCGCCTCCCGGAGCAGCGCGGCATCGATCTTCCCACCCGTTTTCGGCGGGTTCACCTTCGCAAAATCACTCCCGAGGGCTGCCGCAACACCTGCCGCGCCCGCGACCAGATGCGGATCGCGTTCATCCTTGACTGCTTTGCCCCGGGGATACATCCAGAATACGGTGACAAGGCCGTGCGCATGCGCGTGGTTGACGATCTGCGCCGCCTGGTAGAGCATCACCGATTCGTACTCGCTCCCGAGGTAGACGGTGTAGCCGACACCGAGGATTGCAAGCCCCGTCCGGTCGCGGAGATCGACAGCCTGCTGGACGAGGTTGATCTCTGAACTGAGCGGATCGCGCTGGGAGGTCTTGACCAGGTTGGTCTTGGAGTTGAGTTTGACAAGGTAGGGAACGTCCCGGTAATCCCCGCCGTAACGGGCGATCATACCGAGTTGCGTCGCAAAGACCCCGATCCGCGCCCGGCTCGCGATCCGGAAGAGATGTTCGGGATCGGCGTCGTCGGGATGGATGCCTTCGCCATAGAAGTCATCGTTGAGGTGCTCAATCTTCTGATCCCCGGCAAAGAGCATCAGCCTCCCGGTATCGCGCGTGATTGTCCGGTAGTTCTCCCGGTACCTCTCCTGCTCCCCGGCGGGCACATCGAGAGGGATCCTGATATCGAGTGCAGATGGCATACCTCTCCTCCCCATCCCGAGATACTTAAGTGTTGCTGGAACTCCGGGGAAGCGCGGCATGGAAGGCATTTACCATGGATATGGTCGAACCCTCTTTCGGTGGCAAAGAGATCATCCCGGAAAGATCTATGCATTCCATATACCCTGATCGGGATACTCACCTTCGAGGTTTCTACCATCAGAACAATGTCCAGTGCAAGAAGGGTGAAGCGGCTTCCCATCGGGTATCGCCACGCGGAGGAGGGATCGGGAAGGAGCGTCTCCCCCCGGCAAAGGGGTTTTGGGGGCAACCTCAAAATATCCTGTTATAACTGCGGCCGCCTTCTTCAACTGAGACGGGGTTGGCAACAAGTGATCTCCCGGTTAACCGTAGATTAGCAATGTTTATTTTGCTCTCCGCCAGATTCATGCATAGAGTACCGGCATCGTTCCTCTGGCCGGAGAGACTACAGTGATTCAGGGATAGCCACATGGACGTTTTGCCGATCCTCCTCGACTGGTTGCCGTATCTTCTTTCAGGCATCGCTTCTACCCTCGGCCTAGTCCTCGCCGCACTCGGCCTCGGGATCCTTCTCGGGCTCCCCATGGCGCTCGGTCAGGTCTACGGCGGCCGGCCGATCCGGTGGGCAGTCGGGATCTACGTCTGGTTCTTCAGGGGTCTTCCCATCCTCGTCCTCCTCTTCCTCTTCTGGTTCGGCATATTCCCGGCGATCGGGCTCGGCCACTTCTCGGCGTTCGTCGTCGGGGCGGTCGTGCTGGGCCTCCGGGGGGCGGCATACCAGTCGCAGATCTTCCGGGGGGCCATCCAGTCGATCGGCGAAGGACAGATGATCGCAGCAAGATCGCTTGGTATGAGCCGGTTCACCGCCATCCGCTCGGTCATCCTCCCTCAGGCGATGCGGATAGCG
>JBAYQF010000231.1:0-2988 GCA_041677325.1 Methanoculleus sp. | reverse complement strand
TGATGCCATGGACGCGATCGAGGTGATCAAACTCACCAAACGGTTCGGTGACAATATTGCCGTGAACGGGATCTCGTTTGCGGTGAAGATGGGCGAGACGTTCGGTTTCCTCGGCCCGAACGGAGCGGGGAAGACCACCACCATCCGGATGCTCACCGGTATGACCGGGATCACGGGCGGTCGCGCCCTGATCCACGGCCACGATATCGCCCGCGAGACGCTGGCTGCAAAACGGCTGATGGGCGTCGTCTCTGAGACGTCGAACGTCTACGACGAACTCTCCGCCTGGGACAACCTCGTATTCGCCGGCCGGCTCTACCATCTCCCGGAGGCCGATATCCGGAGGAGTGCAGAAGACCTCCTCGATACCTTCGCTCTCTACGATCGGCGCCACGATCTCGCGGGAGAGTTCTCGAAGGGGATGAAACGCCGTCTGGCGCTTGCCATGGGGCTCGTGAACGATCCCCGCGTCCTCTTCCTCGACGAACCCACGTCCGGCCTCGACGTCCAGAGCCGGCGTCTCATCAGGGATGTCGTCCAGGATCTTGCCCGGAGGAACGTCACCATCCTCCTGACGACCCACGATATCGAGGAGGCGAACATCACCTGCGACCGGGTCGCCATCATCAACCGGGGGACGATAGCGGCGATCGATGCGCCGGAGAAACTGAAGCAGACCTTCGAGAGCCTTCAGTCGATCGAGGTCTCGTTCGACGCCGCCGGGCCCGATCTGATCGAGACGCTCAGGACGATCCCCGAAGTCAACGATGTCCGTAAAGAAGGCGACAAGTTCCGGCTCTATACGGCGGATCCACCGGAGGTTCTTGGATCTCTCTGCGTGCTCTCAAAAGAATACGGTCTGCGCCCGATCAGCGTCACCACCCGCGGCCCGAGTCTGGAGGAGGTCTTCATCCGCCTCACCGGGCTCTCCGTCGGCATGAAGAAAGAAACGGAGGGAACCGATGCCGGGTTGGTTTGAGGAGATTGCAAGCGATCTCGGCGTTGCATGGGCGATCGCGCGAAAGGACATGAAGATATACTACATCAAACCCTCCATCCTGGTATCCAGCCTGCTCTTTCCGTTCGTCATGTTCCTCGCGTTCGCCGTGGGGCGGGAGGCCACGGCCGGGACCCTGATCCCCGGCCTCCTCGCCGTCACCCTCCTCTTCAGCGCCTCCTCGATCGAACCGGTCTCCATACCGATCGAGCGGAGGACAAAGACCTTCGACCGCCTCCTCTCCGCCCCGGTCTCGATCCGGGCAATCGTCCTCGGCGTGAGCCTGAGCGGGGCGATATTTGCAGCGGCGATCGGTGTCGCAACGACCATCATCGCCATCGCCGTCCTCGGCGCTCCGGCCGTCAATATCGCGGTTCTCCTTGCGGGATTTGCGCTCACCGGCCTCTGCTTCTCGACGATGGGCACCCTCTTTGCCTCCTACCGCACGGAGAACGTGGGTGAGGTGATGTCGCTCTTGAACCTCGTTCGCCTCCCGCTTCTCTTCATCAGCGGGGTGTTCATCCCCTTCGCGAGCATGCCGGCATGGGGGCAGACCATCGCGCTCTTCTCCCCCCTCACCTATGCTCACGATCTGATACTCTATGCGTTCGGCGGGACGGCCCTCTTCGATCCGGTCATCGATATCGCTGCACTGGTGGTCGCGATCGTCATATTCCAGGTGATCGGCATTATCCTCTACCGGAGATCGCGGGAGTAGGCGTTCCCGGGTCAGATGGACTTCTCCCAGCCCTGGCCCATATCGATGAGGGGCCGCACCTCGCCGATCTCGAACGTCACCGAGGCGTGGATCATCGCCGCCGCATCCTCGCCCGCGGCCTCAGCAACCTTTCGCCGATAGTCATCGAGCGTCTCTCCGGAGGTCTTGTACTCCTTCATCTTCAGATAGACCCGGAGCCCCTTCCAATCCGCAAGCGTCGCTCCCTGCTCCATGATCGTGAAGACGGCATTGGGGTTCTCCTGCAAGTAGGCAAACGTGCGGTTATTCCCGAGCCCCATCACGACGGTCTTCTCATCGACCATCATCGGCGAGCCGAATACCGCCGCATCGATCTTCCCCTCTTTGTTCGCGGTGCTGAGCACACCGAGCCTCGGTTGTTTGTTGAAGTAGTCCATCAGTTTAGATACCATAGATGCATTCCTCCTCTGAACCAGAACTAATCGTTCCTCCCCAAATAAGTATGGGTCAGGGTTTCACGCGCCCCTTCGGCCGCCAGGCGGTCTTGTCTGGAAGGGATCGCATCCACCCGCGTCAGACAAACTCCCCGGGATACCGGAGCGGCCCCGCTCCCCGAGACCTGCCTTCTCCTTACGGCGCATCTGTCATGCCCCTGTTCCGACCCGACCTGCTCTCACATGCCCTTTTCTGTGCCAATCGGGGTACATCCTCCGACAAACCCCCGGTTAAACAAAAAAGCCTTTTGAGGAGGGATGATTGCATTATCGTCATAGGTGGCGGTCAGATGCCAAAGAGAACGCATATCAATACTCGGTTGACATCATTATCTATGAGTTGCCAGAGATCAGCAGGATTGTGCCTTCTCATCCTCACCGGAGCGGGACTCCTCTTCGGCTTTTTCGGCCACGTGGATGCAGCGGAAGCAACCCATCCGTTCACCGCAGAAGATCTCGTCATGATGAAAAGGATCGGAGAAACCGTCACCTCCCCCGACGGCCGGTGGATCGTCTTTCCTCTCTCGGTCGCCGACCTTGACGCGAACAAACGACTGGCCAATCTCTGGATCGTCCGGACGGACGGATCGGGCCTACGTCAGCTGACGACCCCGCCCGGGGATGATTCGGACCCCTGCTGGTCGGTGGACGGCCGGACCCTCTACTACCTCTCGACTCGCTCGGGCACCTCGCAGGTCTGGAAGATAGAACCGGAGAACGGGGAACCCACTCAGGTGACGGATACCCCGCTCGATATCGCCAACCTGAAGATATCGCCGGACGGGCAGAGCCTTGCCTTC
>JBAYQF010000230.1:0-3014 GCA_041677325.1 Methanoculleus sp. | reverse complement strand
CTCCGCACTGTCGTCCCTTCCCCCTCCTGCCATTGCACGGGAAGCTCCCGTATCCGGTAGCCGTTCTTCTGCGCCCTGATAAGCACTTCGGTGTCCCAGAACCAGTGATCTGCATTCACCGACGGGAGCAGGGGGAGAATGCGGTCACGCCGGAACGCTTTGAACCCGCACTGGTGATCGTAGAGGGTACTCCCGAGGATTGTCCTGACAAGCATATTGTAACCGCGGCTTGCGATCTCCCGCCCGCCGCTCCGCACGATGGTGCTGTCGGGGAGAAGGCGGGAACCTGTTGCAATGTCATGGCCGTCGCGGATGGCGCCTACCAGTTCGGAGAGGTGCTGCATATCGGTCGCAAGGTCCACATCGTAGTAGCAGACGATCGATCCGTTTGCCCCGGCAAACGCGCGGTTGAGCGCCCGTCCCCGCCCAAGCCGCTCGTCGGAGTGGAACAGGCGAACCCGGGGATCTTTCGCTTCGCAGTCCCTGACGAACTCCGCGCTCCCGTCGGTACTCCCATCTTCGGCGACGATCAGTTCAAACCTCCCCGGGGCGATCCCTTCGAGGGTCTCAAGCGACCGTGGTACGGCGGTCCTGAGTGCTGCAAGATCGTTGTAGACCGGGAGGACCGCGCTCACCTCGATCTCATGCATCCGGGTACCTCGCGAGGAGCCTCTTCGCCACTTCCCTGCCGGCGACGACGGAGCCGTTCATGCTCCGCTCCGGGTAGTTCGGCGGGCTGAACATCCCGGCAAGGAAGAGTCCGTGCTCCTCGTAGTCGGGCAGACGTTTCCGAAGCCCTGTCGTATAGACCGGGCCCGCATACGGGTCGACCGCGAGCCGGTGCCAGTGCACCTCGCCCTCGTCGACGGCGAACCGACGGCAGAAATCAGCAAGCATCGATTCTTCAAGCCTTTCAGGAGGCCGGCCGGTGAAGTAGGATGCAAGGTAGACGATATGTTCGCCATACCACTCAAGCGGGGCGAAGTTGGTGTGCGAGACCACCGCGCCGTAAGGGGCTGTATCCTTCATGTTCAGCCAGTATATCCCGTCGGTTACATCCCGGTCGAGTGCAAGGGTCATACAGGCCGCGCCCTGGTAGGGCACCCGGGGGATGTCGAGACCGGCGAGATCCGCTGTAATCTGCGGGGGGAGCGTCGATACGACGGCATCATACGTTCTCCCGTTGACACGCCAGCCAGCCCCTTCCCGCCGGATCTCCTCGACGGGAGTGTCCGGCACGATCGAGGCGCCCCGCTGCTCCGCCTCCTCTTCGAGCCGCGCAACGAAGTGCCGGAAACCACCCTTCAGGTATCCCAGGCGCTCGCCCCCCGCCCCCCGATCGGACCGGATGGCGATGCGGGATATGAGCCAGGCGGCGGAGACCTCGTCACGGCGGTCGCCGAACTTGCTCTTCAAGAGCGGTTCGAAGAACGAGGCATAGATGCCGGGGCCGAGGTTATCGAGGATGAAATCTTTTGCCGTGATGGCGTCGAGCGCTGCGACATCGAACCGGCGGGAGCGCAGGGTCAGGAGGCCCAGGCGGGCCTTCTCGATGAACGTGAGGTGGGGGTAGCGCAGGATCTCGGTCGGAGTGGTGAGCGGGTGGATGGTTCCGTCGATGTAGTAGCCGGTGGAGCCTTGAAGCCATACCAGCTGATCCGTCACCTGCAGCGTATCAAAGAGGTTGAGCAGGGCGGCATCACCGGCAAAACAGTGATGGTAGTACTCCTCGATCCAGTAATCTCCGATCCGGTACGATCCAAGGCAGCCGCCCGGGACGGATCTTCGCTCAAAAAGATCGACCTGGTGTGTCCCGGCAAGCTCAAGGGCCGAGACCAGGCCGGACAGACCTCCCCCTATAACGCAGATCTTCATCACTTATCCCCGTGTATAAAAACTATTAGAAGACTTTTGGGTTATAATGTATGTATGGTCTTTATACATATGTGTGGATATAATTAATTAGTCAATATGAGGGTGTGAAGCTGAATGAGGGTCTTCTTCATAGGATTCGGTCAGGCTGGGGGCAAAATTGTCGATATGTTCATCGAACAGGACAAACGAATGCAGACCCAGAGTTTCAGGGGTATCGCCGTAAATACGGCGCGTACCGACCTGATGGGGCTGAAGAACATCGAACTCAAGGATCGGCTCCTGATCGGCCAGACCGTGGTGAAAGGCCATGGTGTCGGGACCGATAACGTAACCGGCGCGCGGGTGACCGCCGATGAGATTGACGCCATCATCAACGCCATCGATTCACGGGGTACGCATGACATCGATGCCTTCGTCATCATCGCCGGCCTCGGCGGCGGAACCGGGTCCGGAGGTTCGCCAGTGCTTGCCCGGCACTTAAAGCGCATCTATCGTGAACCGGTCTATGCGATCGGCATCCTGCCCGCCCCCGAGGAAGGCCGACTCTACTCGTATAACGCAGCCCGTTCTCTGAGCACCCTGGTGAACGAGGCGGATAATACTTTTATCTTCGATAATAGCGCCTGGAAGAACGAGGGAGAGAGTGTCAAAGATGCGTATAACCGGTTGAACGACGAGATCGTCCGTCGGTTCGGAGTGCTTTTCCGCGCGGGCGAGGTCGGCAAGGCCGGTGTCGGTGAGATGGTCGTGGATTCGAGCGAGGTTATCAACACCCTTCGCGGCGGGGGTATCAGCTCTGTCGGATACGCCATCAGCGAGAAGATCAGTCCGCGCACGAAGCAGAGCCAGGGTTTCCTCTCCGGCCTCCTGCGGAAGAAGGAGAAGACTGAGGAGGTTCTGACCGGCGAGGACAAGTCGGCAAAGATCATCGCTCTTGTCCGGCGGGCCATGCTCGGGCGCCTCACCCTGCCGTGCGACTACTCGACAGCGGAGCGGGGTCTTGTTCTCCTTGCAGGGCCTCCGGATGAGATGGACCGGAAGGGCGTCGAGAAATCGAAGAGCTGGGTCGAAGAGAACATCGCCGGCGTCGAGGTGCGGGGCGGAGACTACCCCGTGCAGAGCGACTACATCGCTGCGGT
>JBAYQF010000229.1:0-3015 GCA_041677325.1 Methanoculleus sp. | reverse complement strand
CCGAGAACTACTTCCAGGACGTGGAGCAGGCGGCGTTCAACCCCGCCGCCGTTGTGCCGGGGATCGGGTTCTCGCCCGACAAGATGCTGCAGGGGCGTCTCTTCGCCTACGGGGATGCGCAACGCTACCGGCTGGGCGTCAATCATCACCTGATCCCGGTCAACCGCCCGCGTTGTTTCGTAAATCCCTCCCACCGCGACGGCCGGATGCGCGTGAACGGCAACGCCGGTTCTACCATCGGCTACGAACCGAACAGTTTCGGCGAGTGGCAGGAGCAGCCCGAGTACCGCGAACCGCACCTTGCCCTCTCCGGTGCGGCAGGAGCCTGGAACTTCCGCGAGGACGATTCCGACTACTACACCCAGCCCGGAAAGCTCTTCCGGCTGATGAGCCCTGACCAGCAGCAGGTTCTCTTCGAGAACACCGCGCGCGCCATGGAGGGCGTGCCCGAGGCCATCATGGTCAGGCACATCCGGAACTGCTCGAAGGCCGATCCGGCCTACGGGAAAGGCGTTGCGGATGCGCTCGGCGTCCCGCTCGACCGCGCGATGTAGCCGGGACCTATGCCCGCGGCAGGGGTTCTTGCGTTCAGCGATCTCGCGTGGGGGGCAAGGGAACGAGGCGCCCCGGGCGGTCGGAGGATCGACCGGGACTCGTTCCTCCGCCTGATCGATAGGGTTGACCCGGGTGTCGTCGTCTTTGCCGGGGATTCCGCCTACGATCGGTGTTCGCGCTCGGGGCTCGACGAGACGGAACTCTTCCTCGGCCTCCTCCGCGAGCTCGCAGCGGCAGGGAGGCACTGTGTCGTCGTCGAGGGGAACAACGACGATGCGATGGGGACCTACGGCCGCATCCGGGATGCGGCGGAGGAGAACCCTCTCCTCCACGAGATATCGGGGAGGGCGGAGACCGTCTGCGGCATCCGCTTCCTCGGTGTCCCCACCGGACAGGAGAAGAGAATGGCGGGGTCGGGCCGTGAGGATGCCGATATCGTTGTCGCCCATGCGCCCCTCGCGAACCGGATATGGCTCTTTGACCTCCCGGCACCGTGCATCGTCACCGGCCACTACGGGATGATGGTCTCTGAGATCGTCGGGAAGGCGTATATCGCCCTCGACTGCTCCCCGGCATCGTATGCAGTGATCGAACCAGGAAGGATCGAGTATGTTGCCGGGGGCTGCCGGATCGCTCTACGCCGGGAAGAGGGGATCGCTGTGACCAACTGCGACCCGGCCCTCCTCCGGGAGATCACGGTGGGGCGCGGACGTATTCCCTACCGCGAGGAGGTCGAGGCGTTGCGGAGGGCAAAGCGGGAGATAACGACGGAAGGGCGGGAAGAGGTCTTTTTGCGCCTGCTCGCGATGGGGATCAGAAAGACGCACATTGAGCGGTATCTTGGAAAGCGGAGGAAAAGAGAGGTATGACCGTGGCAGCGGGATCGGTGGAGTACCGCACCACGGATATCGCTGGCATCGGCGCTGCCTGTCTGTTCCGGGAGAGGGCCAACACCCGCCGCTACACTCACATCCGGACGTTCAAGAATCATTACGGTCAGATGGCCTTCAGCGACCGGAAAACGCACTTTGCCGGGGTGGTTTCGGCTGGAGTGCTCGCCATCGAGACGGTTACGGGGTATGCGGGTTATTGCATACGTTCGATCCCCCTGGAGTCGGCGGGCGAGAGCGAGTCCATCTATATCGACGAAGCATACCGCCCGCAGGAGATCGATCCGGCGCTCATGAACCGGGTGCTTGCGTGGCTGGATGAGAACGGATCAATCGAAAACCGGGTTTCGGTCGCTGATGGAAATGAAGAGCCCCTCCCGTTTCACCGGTGGGAGTGGAGATGGTACAGTGTGTGAAGATCCGTGATGTATGATCCTGTAATGGAATGAAACAACACCCCATCCCGCCGATATGAACCGAAACTCCCCCTCTCGGCCGCGTTATCTCAATAGAGCATGTGCAGTGGAGAGATACTCTTATACATACCGTTACAATATCTGAATACAGCCGACGCCCTGCCTTTTACCCGGGCCGTCGACAGCATCGGAAGAGGTCAGCATGATAACGGTACTGTACGTCGATGATGAACCAGCTCTCCTGGAACTGACCCGGCTGTTCCTGGAGCGGTATGGGAACTACTCGGTCGATACTGTGACGTCTGCATCCGATGCTCTTGACAGGATGAAAACAACCTCCTACGATGCCATTGTCTCCGATTACCAGATGCCGGTTATGGATGGTATCGAGCTCCTCAAATGCCTGCGCAAAGAAGGGGTTACCATCCCGTTCATCCTGTTCACCGGCCGTGGGCGCGAAGAGATCGCGATAGAGGCTCTCAACGCCGGCGTAGACTTCTATCTCCAGAAAGGCGGCGATCCGAGATCGCAGTTCGCCGAACTGGAACACAAACTCCGCCTGGCGATCGAACGGCGACGGATCGCGGGCGAACTCTGTGAATCCCGACAGCGGATGACCGATATCGTCAGCCACTTGCCGGATGCCACTTTTGCAGTCGATCTCAAAGGTAACGTCATCGTGTGGAACCGTGCGATGGAGGAGATGACCGGGGTGAAAGAGGAGGAGATCCTGGGGGCTGGAGGCCACGTGTGCGCCGCTGCCATCTACGGAGACGGCAAGCCCGTCCTCCTCGATCTCGTCCTGGAGAGGAAGGAAGATGTCGAGGAATATTATCCCGGCCTCACCGTAAAGGACGACAGGCTGATCGCGGAAAACTACATTCCCTACCTCTACGGGGGAAAAGGCGCTCATGTATGGCTTATCGCATCCCCACTCTACGATGCGCACGGTAACATCACTGGAGCGATCGAATCCATCCGCGACATCACCGATCGTAAACTGGCACAGGATGCACTCTACAGGAGCGAGGAGAAGTTCCGCGCCCTGACAGAGCAGGCAAACGACGTCATATACCTGATGGACACCGACGGTCGGATCATCCACATCAACCCCCGGGTTGCCCGGTACGGGTATACCCCGGAGGAACTCATAT
>JBAYQF010000228.1:0-3017 GCA_041677325.1 Methanoculleus sp. | reverse complement strand
TTCGCCGTCGCCATGCAGACCGGCCACCTCAAGACCGGCGCACCGGCCCGGGGCGAGCGGGTGGCGAAGTACAACCGGCTCATCAGGATCGAGGAGGCGGCCGGCGATACGGCTGAATATGCCGGGCGGGGCGGTTTTGTCCGGTAGGGTGGGTTCACGAACCCGAGCCCGATCTCGGCCACACCGGGGTCGTCGTAGAAGAGGAGCCCGGCAGGACCGAGTTCGGACACAACTGTTGTTCTCCCCCGCCCTGCAACCCACGTGTGTTGCAGAGATCTCTTAAGGTCTCCCTTCCCAGATCAGGGATAACTATGGAAAGTGCTGCCCTGTCGATCGAGTTCCAGATGAGCCTCCTCCTCTTCCTTGCCCTCGCCGGGTACCTCCTGGCATCCCGGATCAACCAGTCGGCGACGATCGGGGCAATCCTCGTGGGGGTTCTGGTCGGCCCAAGTGTGCTCGGCCTGATCACCTACACGGACTTCGTCGCGAGCCTGGCGCATCTCGGGGCGATCATCCTCCTCTTCGTCATCGGCTTTGAGTTCAATATCAGGGATATCCTCGACCCGCGCTACGGTGTCATCGGCCTTGCCGGCGTCATCGTACCGTGGATAGGCGGTTACACCACCGCCCTCTTCTTCGGGCTCGACTTCGCAAGCGCGGTCTTCATCGGCACGGCGCTGACCGCGACGAGTATCGCCATCACGGCGAACGTCCTCAAGGAGATCGGCGTCCTCCAGACCGGGGCGGCACGGGCGATCATCGGTGCTGCAGTCATCGACGATGTCCTCTCCCTCATCGTCCTCGCCATCGCCACCGATCTTGCGGTGGGCGGAGATGTCTCGGTGGTATCGTCCGTCCTGCTGCTCGCGAAGGCCGTGGGGTTCATAGCCGTTGCCGGCGCCGTCGGCTACTTCGGGATACGAAAGGCCATCCAGCGGATGGACGCGACTCCTCTGGCACAGAAGTATCCGGAGTTCGTCTTCATATTCGCCATGATGGTAGCGTTCCTGTATGCGATGCTTGCGAATTTTGTGGGCTTATCCGGTATCATCGGCGCATTTCTCGCCGGAGTCGCTCTCGCCGGCGTCGAACTCCGGCAGAGCAAGGGTGTCTATGAAGGCGCCGACTACTTCCAGATCGTCTTCGCATCGATCTTCTTCGTATCCCTCGGTATTCTCGCTGATATCCGTGCGCTCACTCCCGACATGCTCTTCTTCCTCGCAGCGCTGACCATCGTCGCCATAGCCACCAAGGTCATAGGGTGCGGTCTTCCCGCCCGTATAATGGGGTTCTGCCGGGAAGACTCGCTCATCATCGGGTTCGGGATGGCGCCGCGGGGCGAGGTGGCGATGATCGTCGCCCTGATCGGGCTCGAGTCGGGGCTCATCGGCCAGAGTATCTTTGTGGTGATCGTTTTGATGAGCCTCCTGACCACGCTCATCACGCCGATCGTCTACCGGAACTGGTTCTTCAGGGGCACATACTGTGCCGTCGGATGATGTAGGGGGGAGGGGTCGCACCTTTTTCCCCCGTGCGGCAAAAGAGTGAAAGTCGTGAACCTCCGCATTCACCAGACTTCGGGAAATGCCATGTTGGTGTAGATGTCCTCGAGGCGCGCTTTGTGGCCGCGTTCCATCGCGGCAAGGCTCTCGAAGAGTTCGATCTGCTCCGGGTCGATGCTCAGGCTCGCAAGTTGGGTGTACATCTGCATCGCGTCGAGTTCTTTCCTGATCGCGATGACGAGGCCGTCGAGCGGCTTTAGGTCGGCCGAGAGCGGCGGCGTCTCAAGGGTCTGGGCTATCTTGTAGTCGCGTTTCGTGTCGAATCCGAGTTTCTCTGGCTCCCTCGTGAGGAAGCCCTCGAGGATCTTTCGGTGTTTGGTCTCTTCTCCAGCAAGCTCGTTGAAGAGGCTTTTCAGGTTCTCATCCGTGACCTTCTCTCTGACCATCCGGTAGAAGGTGTACGCCTCGATCTCGCGATCGATGGCACTCAGTATGATGGAGCGGTATTCTTCGTCATCCATGGGTTCATGCACCGGGGGGACAGTAGTATTCGAGGTTCTTAAACCTTGTCGGGGTGGGTCGGTGGCGGGGGTTTGCTGTATGATAGGATGGGGAAGCGGAGACAGCGCAGGAACTTCGTTCCCGGATCTTCATCGCCTAAGAGCGCATCCGTTGTTAGCCACGCCTGAAGGTAGCCCCGCTCCGGCTCGAACATCACATACGTTTGCGAAAAAAAGAGAATCAGATAAACCGGGGTTTCTGCGAGAGGAACCTCGGCGTATAGAGCGGGCGGAAGGGTTTTCCGGCGGTCTCCATCTTCACCGCCTGGATAAGCTCGTCCTCGCTCATCATCTCCTTGCAGGGTTTCTTCTTCTCCGAGAGTTTCCGGATGGTGACCATGAGCCGGCCGGTCTCGGCCTCCTGGTCGCCGATCACCGCGACGTAGGGTACCCAGTCCATCCCGGCCTCGCGGACCTTCTTGTTCACGCTCTCGTCCCGGTCATCGACGTCTGTTCGGATACCGGCCGCGATCAACCGGGCGCCGATCTCTTCTGCGAAACAGACGTGCCGTTCCGCCACCGGCACCAGTCTGACCTGGGTCGGGGCAAGCCAGGTCGGGAACGACGGGACCTCCTGTGCCGCGGTGCCCTCGAGCATCGCGCAGATAACCCGCTCGATCGAGCCCGTCGGTGAGCAGTGGAGGATCGGCGGATGGACCTCCGTCCCGTCGGGAGCATAGTACTTGATGTCGAACCGGTCGGCGCTCTCGACGTCGATCTGGACGGTCGGATTCTCGATGGGCCTCCCCTGTGCGTCGATCGCCGCGAGATCGACCTTCGCGATCCAGTAGTGCGTCCGTTCCGAGAGAACCTCGACCAGTATCGGGACGCCCGACTTTGCGGCGAGCTCTTTCACCCAGAGCTCGTACTGCTCGAAGAAGTCGCGGGTGCACCGGAAGACCCCTACGAGCGGGGTCTCGAGGTCCTCGCCGCTCTTCCAGCCTATCGCGAGCTG
>JBAYQF010000227.1:0-3034 GCA_041677325.1 Methanoculleus sp. | reverse complement strand
TCATGCTCGACTTCGTCCCGAACCATACCGCTCCCGACCATCCCCGGGTGCGGGAGCATCCGGACTGCTACATCCGCGGCACGGAGGAGGACCTGGCCCGCCGGCCGCAGGAGTTCGCCCGGGTGGATCTCCCCGACGGGCCGGCCGTCTTCGCCCATGGCCGGGACACCTACTCCGGCGGCTGGCCTGACACCCTGCAGCTCGACTACAGCAATCCCGCCCTCAAAGGGGCGATGAACACCGAGGTGCAGAGCATCGCGAGAGGGTGCGACGGCCTCCGGTGCGACATGGCGATGCTCATCCTCCCCGAGGTCTTCCGGCAGACCTGGGGGCGGGAGATGGAACCGTTCTGGCCGGAGGCGATCAGTGCAGTCAGAGGGGAGCACCCGGACTTCGTCTTCATGGGAGAGGTCTACTGGAACCTCGAGTGGACGCTCCAGCAGCAGGGATTCGACTACACCTACGACAAACGGCTCTACGACCGGTTGCGGAACGGCGACGCCCGGCCGGTGAGGGAGCACTTCCGGGCGGACCGGGAGTACCAGGAAAGATCCGTCCGGTTCATAGAGAACCACGATGAAGATCGGGCTGCAACGATCTTTCCACCCGACCGGCACCAGGCCGCCGCCGTCCTCACCTATCTCTGCCCCGGGCTCCGGTTCTTTCACAGGGGGCAGCCCTCCGGGCGACAGAAGAAGACCCCGGTCCACCTCTGCCGGGAGCCGGAAGAACCGGCCGATACGGTAATAAAAGCGTTTTACCAGCATCTCTTCGCATGCCTCCGTCTGCCGGTGTTCCGGGACGGTGAGTGGCGACTCCTCGACTGTAACCCGGCCTGGGAGGGAAACCCCTCCCACGAGGGGTATATCGCCTTCGCCTGGGAGCGGGAGGGAGAACATGGCATCGTCGCCGTCAACTATGCTCCCGACCGGGGGCAGTGTTACATTCCGCTCCCGGGGGCTGAGAGGGCAGGAGAGACGGTCAGGCTCCGGGATCTCATCGGCCCGGCCGTCTATGACCGCGATGGCGCAGGGCTCCTCTCGCCCGGCCTCTACCTGGACATCCCCGGGTGGGGGTATCATGTCTTCGAGGTCGGTCAGGGGGAGGAGTGACCGTTCACTCTCAGGGTGACGGTGAGATCCCCTGTACCGGGATCTGGACCTCGGTCAGGAGTTCCTCCTCCGGGACCTCGGCAGGATCGTTGAGGTAGAGCTCCCGCGAGGGGCCGGCCGGCACAAGGTGGTTCTCGTTCATCCAGGCAAAGAGCCGCTCGTAGGCCTTTTCCACTCCGGGGTAGGAGCCGGTATGGAGTACCGAGAGGAACCGGCCGCCCGGAAGGGTCTTGACCTCAACCCGGGAGGCATCGAGGCTGACCGGACCTACGACAGGGATCGCAATCTCGATGTCGGCGTCCGTCTCCCGGTACTCCTCGTCGTGGCAGATGAACATGATCGGCCCGGCGATCCGTGCTGCGGGCTGCCGTCCACCTTCAGAATAAACGTACGTGAACAACTCCCCGATCATCCTCGGGATCGCTTCCTGGTAAACACCCCGCTCCCTGAGACTGAGTGTCCGCAGGGCGGGAACGTCCTTGATGGCAGGTTCGGTGATCGACATATTGAATCCTCCGTTAAGGGGATCCTGCTCCTGTTTGTGCAGGGCCTCCGCAATCACATGCAGACGGCCGGCCTCCCGCTCGATTGCAGCGAGACGCCGTGTGAAATGCTCCCGGATCGTCCCGGCATCACCACGTTCCCGTGCATCGAGGATGGCTTCCACCTCGGAGATGCCGAACCCGAGCCAGAGCAGGTGCCGGATCCGTATACCACGCTCGACCTGGACGTAGGTGTAGTAACGGTAGCCCGTACAGATGTCCTTTACCGCAGGGACGAGGATTCCCCGCTCGTCGTAGAAGCGGAGCGCCTTCTGTGAGAGATGGGTGATCCGCGAGAACGTACCTATCGGGATCTGATCGGTCGGCATGGATTACAGTCACCAGTAGGCGCCGCCGGGTAATAGACGGTCGGAGTCTCCCGGGGGGGAGAGTTCCCGGCACCCGGTAGAACGGTGTACGGTTGGACAGCCGGGTGCGTCAACCTTTCGAAACAGTCCTGAAAGGGGGGATCAGACCTCTCACCACTTCTCGATAAGGGTGATGAGCATCTTCCTGACCTGGGTAGTCAGCTTGCAGGATGGATTTATCTCAAGCGCCTTGTCGGCGCACGCAAGAGCGTGGCGATACATGCCGAGGTGGTAGAGAACGCTACACTTCATGCTCCACCCGGCGGCATACCCCGGGTCGAGCGCAAGCACCCGGTCGAAGCACTCGAGTGCTTTGCGGTACTCCCCGAGCGCATACAGGGCACCGCCTTTCAGGCTCCAGACCCGGGTGTTCCCGGGATCATCGGCGATGGCCTGATCGTAGCAGGCGATCGCTTCATCATGCCGGTGCTGGAGGAAACGGGCATACCCGAGATCGACCCAGGCCGCGACGAAGTGAGAGTTGATCGCGAGAACGCGTTCGTAGCAGGTGACGGCATCCTCCAGGCGGTGCATCGCGACGAAGACACCGCTCCGGTTGTACCAGGCAACCGCAGAACCCGGGTCGATCTCCACGGCACGGTCGTAACAGATGAGCGCTTCATCGAAACGGTTGCGACGCCGGTGCAGCATCCCCCGGGAGATCCAGGCCGGAGCAAAATTCGGATCGATCGAGAGAGCCTTCTCCCAGCAGTCCAGTGCATCCTGATCCTGCCCCAGGAGGTCGAGGAAGACGCCCTTGTTGTTCAACATCTTCACGTTTGACGGATCATCTTCGAGCACCCGGTCGAAACACTCGATGGCCTCGCCAAACCGCCCCTGCTGTGCAAGAGATACGGCTTTTCTGCTCACTGAAGAGGCGATGCAGGTCCTTTCCCGGTCTTCAGGTTCACTCCGCCCGAAGAGCTTCTCGGTTATGCTCACGCCGGATATTCCCCCCATGGTCACGCATCTGGTAGCGCGCATATCATATAATCGTTACCCCGGTGACTCG
>JBAYQF010000226.1:0-3061 GCA_041677325.1 Methanoculleus sp. | reverse complement strand
TCGCGCGAGGAGATATCGATCAAGATAGCAAGCTATGTCGATATCATGCTTGAGTATACGCAGGCCTACGCGAGCCCGATCTTCGCAGCACCTATGGCCCTCTTCTCCCTTGAGATAGGCGGGGAGTACGAGCGGACTGCCATGATTCAGCGAATTCTCACGTTTTTCACCGAATACACAAGAGAGTTCGACTCAGCTGACCCGTATGAGGTGACGGCGTACCTGCTCGAGGGGATAGAGAAAGGAGTGGCGGCACAACCGGTGCTCAGACTGATGTACAGGCTCTTCGAGCAGACCAGTGACGTCTATGCGCGTTACACGGGGATGTATCGGATCGTGAGCGCATACTCGGCTCTCGGCAACGAAAAAGAGGCCGAGGCGATCATCCGGAGGCTTCATGAGACCATCGGCGACCTCTCCGAACCATCTGTCCGCGCGATCATGCTCTCCGACCTTGCCGGGCTTATGGCCGGGATCGATCACGATGCAGCCAGGGATTATCTGGCCGAGGCACAGAAGATGCTCGACGATGTGGGGCATGAACGGGAGGCATTCGTCAGGAAGAATCTGATCTACGCTGCAAGAAACCTCAGCACCGTTAACCGGCAGGAGAAGGATATCGAGTGGGCGATGGAGCAGGTCGGCAAGATCGAGGACCCGGTTGAATACGTGGATGCCCTTGCGGCGGTCATCGACATGGTCGGCGAACCTGAACAGAAAAAAGAGATTCTCTCGTCTATGTGCCATACCGTCGTGAGCATCCCTTCCCCCTATATCCGGCTCTCGATGCTCTTTGATGTGGCAAAGTTCGCCGAGACGTATGGTGAGGCGGAGGAGATCGATGAACTGCTGGAAGGCATGGAGAGGACAGCCGGCCACATCCAGATACCGTTCATCACCGCCATGACACAGCAGCGGATGGCCAGTATGCTCTTCTCGTTCTACCGGGCAAGCGGGAGAACTACCGCCCGAGAACGTGCTGCCGACATCATATCCGCCATCGAGGACGATAGGATACGGTACAACCTGACCGTCCAGCTCGAGCAGAACACGCCCCGGACCTGGAAGAACACGGTCTATGCAAGGATCCTCGACTGCCGGGATAAGATCCGGAACAGCAACTATACCACAAAGGACATGGTCACACTCGACCGGGCGATACACGCGGCGCCCGACAGGGCAAAGCGGGCGACCTACTACACGGAGCTCTACCTCATCGCCCGGGGTGCAGGGCGGCACGAGGTTGCAGATAGGATGCTGTTCTGCGCACTCGAAGAAGCCAGGATAATCAGGCCGCTCTCACGGCGAGCCTTTGTGCTCGGTGATATGGCGTGCCGGATATACGCAGAGCGCTACGAGGACCGCTCAAGGGAGATCCTCGATCTGGCCGTGAGCGAGGCGCTCAACATCCGCGACTCGGCGATCCGGGATGAGGTGTATGACGAACTCGATATGTCGATGCGGATCATCCAGGAGCACTGGCTGTGAAGACGATCGAGATCCGGATCTCAGGAAGAGTGCAGGGCGTCGGGTTCCGCGCATGCATCAAGAGGATCGCCACCAACCTCGGCGTCAGCGGCGAGGCGATGAACCTCTCCGACGGGAAGGTGCTCATCACCGCCACCGCCGACCCGGTCATCCTCGATAAGTTCGTCTCCATGCTCTACAGTTGTCCCCGGGTCGTCATCAGGGATATTGACCTACACGAGATCCCTGATGCCGCCTTCCCCGAATTCACAATCCAGCGGGGCAGTTACCAGTATAGCACGTGAAAATCAGCGCCCGCAAGGAGGGTGTCCCGCACGATGCGCACCTGTGCATCGATACGGGTCTGGTCGATCGAGTCACGGAGCGCCGTGGTCAACCGGGCCAGGAAACCACTATCAAGGTAACATCTCTTCTCTCCGCACTCATAATCCTCGCTTGAGATCTCTTCACGAGCGAACCGGAGGACAGCGCGGTCAACCATCGTTGCCTTCTGCGGTTCAATGAGATCGTGGACGAAACTTCCAGACCCTTCGTGGAGCATGCCGACATCCGGGTCAAGATGAGCTCCAACCACCGAGACGCAGCAGTTGCCGTACAGCATGGCATACCCGATCGAGAACATGGTGTTGATGGGATCAAGGTACGGACGGCCTGTCCTGCGGCGGAACCCGAGTTCCGGCGGGAGTGTGCGGGAGAGGATCTCGTAGTACATATCGGTTGTCAACCGGGAGAGCCTCCGGAGCTCCTCCATGGTGACCGTGACCGCGAGTTCCTCCCTGACCTCATGGAGGAAATCCAGTTCACCGGCATAGAATACCTCTTCTCCGGCGCGATCATAGAGTTCCGCAAGAAGGAGGAGGCGTGACTGGAGGGCGGCCCGTGCAAGCGGCTGGGCGAACCGGTGGGGGGCAGCACGCTCCTGGGCGAGGCGCACCTCTTCATCCGGCCGGTAGCCGTACGGGTAGAGGTACCCGACGGGTGTACCGTCTATGTCGAAGATGGTGATGGCAGCGCCGGCTTTGAGAAGATTTGTCATCGCCGACGTATGCAGGGTATGCCCGCCGACGACCAGGAGGTGTTTCACCGAGTGTATTGGATATCGCCGGGTATTACTCCCATACGCGATGATTAGCTCCTGTGTCGTCGCCTTGATGTGTCCCCCGTAGCCGAAGACGGGGAGCCAGGGTTCCGTCGCCACCATCTGATCACTCTGGAAGTGAATATTGGGCTGTTTTTAGTGATTAATGCATCGAATCTCCAGAATATTGAGATAATACAGTGCCGACATAAGGGGGACGGATCCGCCGGCTGCCGCCTCCACAACATCGCCGCCGGGCGTGGACGGCTGTGGACACCGTCCGGGGGACGAGGCGGGGGTGTCACGGTCTACCATGCCACATATTGACAAACCTTTTCCGCACCGCCCGCCCACATGGTAGTTGAGAATGGACGGCGGCGGGACTCCAGCGGGGAGCACCACAACCTGATGCCGGGCACCATTGGCCGCACGATCTTTCCAGGCGGCAAAAAGAAGATGGGATATTATGTTCTGGAATAGAGCGATGGAGACGAT
>JBAYQF010000225.1:0-3065 GCA_041677325.1 Methanoculleus sp. | reverse complement strand
TTGATGACCACCGGGTTCGGATGATCCGTCCGGATGACGCCCGTGAACACGATGTCACGGCAGCCTTCGCCATAGATTGCGCGAACTTCTCCACCGCACCTGCCGGAAAGATCGAATCGGCTGGCAGTGACCGGGTGTGCAACGGTGCCGAAAAAAGCACCGTTCCCGTTGATGCCGCCGGGATCGATCATCTCAAAGCGTCTCGCCGTGATGTTCGTCGTCTCGAGCGCATAGATTGCGTATGTCCCTGCATTCAAGCTGCTGCAATCCTCCATACAGGCATCATGCGTATCGACCAGTCGGAACCCCACCGCCGATCCATCGTCGGTGCAGTTGTAGAGAGCGGCACCCGGCCCCACGGAGAAGCCTGCGTTCCCGTTGTCCCGGGAGATACAGTCGTAGAGTGCGGTCCCCCCGTGCACCCAGTACCCGGAACCGAAGTGGAGACCATGCGTATTCTCCGAGGGGTTGTAGAAACCATCCGACTTCTGGCCGTTGTAACGGCTTATGCAGTTCTCAAAGATCAGGTTTGTAATCCCCGGGGCGTCTTCGACATGAAACCCGGACTCGAACGAGCCTTCAGCCACACAGCCTGTGAGGAGCGTATCGCCAAGATCGTTGTTCTCCGCCAGGGCAAAACCTGTCGTCCACTCACCATACGGGGAGAAACGTGAATACCGCCCGGAGTTGACGGCCGTGCAGTCGATGTAGCGGATATCCCGGATGAGCCGCGGTGATCCTTCACCGTCGTTCATGAATCCCATCCTCCCACAATCGATGGCCTTGCAGTTGACGAACTCGATATCTTCCATGACGGCGTTCGAGACCCAGAGCGTGAACGCCCCGCCCCACCGTGAGTTGTCGACGGTTGCCGTGACGTTGTGGACCTTCACATGATTGGAGTTCTGGATGAAGATCGCACCGGTCCCGGTCGTCTTGAAGTCCCGGATCACGACGTTCTGCCTTCCCCGGCACTGCATGAGGCCGGATGACCATTTGAGCCAGGTGGCATCAGGCCCCTGCCCTTCGAGGATCACGTTCCCGGGGATGTTCAGGTTCCCGTTGAGGTGGAACGTGCCGCCGGCCAGGGTGACCGTGCCGCCGGTGTTGCCGAGGGCGTTGAGGGCACTCTGGATCTCAACCTGATCGGCGACACCATCGCAGAAGTAGTCCGCCTGGGCCTTTTCCAGGTCGGTACTGTCACTTGCAGCCACTACCAGGGCACTGCCAGCCTGAACGATGCATCCGATAGCGGCGCATCCTAAGAGGAGCAGCAGCACTTTCCGGTAGAGAATAGGGCTTTTTTTGTTCAGTTCATGTAATTTACTGCCAGAACGGCTCAAATATACACCTCCTTGAGTCACGGGCCGAAGCACGTATGCTCCAGCGCCTGAAATATAAATAAATTATATTATAAATATTTTTTGATATTGGAAAATACGTGATATAACAGTATTATGAAAAATTATCAATTTAAAATCAGAATATAGAATAATCACGAAATTTAACAGTTATCTAAGTACAGGATGATTTAAGCATCAAATATTGACAAAAGCAGCCCGAAAAGAAGCGCCGAACGCCTTGCGATCAACACACCCGCATGATCGGAACTTACCGTATGGTTATGCCGTGGCGACAGTCCCGGTGCAACCCCGGCCACCGGGATACAAAAAATACGAGAGGGATCAGCGGGCTATCTGCTCATAGAGGCGTTCATACGTGAGCACAACCTTATCCCAGGTGTAGTTTGATCTCACAAGCGCCTGCCCTCCCTCAGAGAGCTGCCGGCAACGCCCGGGATCATCAAGGAGACCCGTAACAGCACGGGCCAGCGCATGCTCATCGCCGGGAGGAACCAGCACAGCATGGTCGCCGAAATTGTCCCGGAGACAGGGGAGATCGGTTGTGACGACCGGTAGACCGAAGAACATGGCCTCCAGTATCACCGTGGGCATCCCCTCCGAGAAAGAAGGGAGAGCATAGAGATCCGAGGAGCGGTACGCTGAGACGAGATCGGTGAAACCAATCCGCCCGGGAAACCTGACGTGATCCGCGACACCGAGACTGCGGGCAAGCTCCCGGGCAGGATCAAGGTAGTCCCCCTCGCCTGCAACAAAAAAGACCGGAGCATCCCCGTTCCTTCGGTTCACAATCAGGTTTGCCGCCCGCAGGAGCACATCGACCCCTTTCCTCGTTGAGATCTGCCCGACAAAGAGCACTCTCCTCCTCCCGTTGAGCTGAAAACGCTCCTCAAATCTGCTGATACTCTCATCGGTATGCGATAGAAAATCTTCCGGGCAGATCGCGTTCGGGATGACGGAGATCCTCTCCTGCTCGATACCAAACGCAGAGATGTACTCTGCATCCGACGGTGAGAGCGCAACGACTTGGTCGACTCCGCTCACCAGCCAGCGCTCGACCGTCCTGCGGTAGAGTGCCACGACCATGTCCCTGAGAGGGGTGCCGAAGAGGTGCTGCCCGTGATGGGTCAGAACCATCGGCACCCCGCATCTTTTCCGGGCAAAAGCCGCCCCCAACGCTGCGCAACTGTATGCGTTATGGGCGTGCAGAACATCGGCTCCAGCAAGTTCCCTGCCCAGCCCGAAGAATGAGGGGACGAGCGGATCGTTGAAGGGGCGTGCCAGGCAGGCGCTGCGCTTTACCGTGACACCACCATCAGTCTCGACCGGGCTCGCAGGCGGTACGTTCGCAGTCAGGATCGTGACCTCATGACCGCGATCGGCAAGCGCCCTGCTCAGGTTATGGACATACCGCTCGATACCCCCGGTGTGCGGCAGGTAGTAGGGGGCGACCTGGACAATCTTCATGTGATCACCGTTATGACTCTCAGCAGGAACCGCCTCAGCGCGCCCGTATACCCCCGATCCACCGGACCCTCCGACCGGATATCAAGCCCGCCGATATCGATGTCATCGCCTCTCTTGATGACCACCGGGTTCGGATGATCCGTCCGGATGACGCCCGTGAACACGATGTCACGGCAGCCTTCGCCATAGATTGCGCGAACTTCTCCACCGCACCTGCCGGAAAGATCGAATCGGCTG
>JBAYQF010000224.1:0-3078 GCA_041677325.1 Methanoculleus sp. | reverse complement strand
TTCGGGCAGAAGTTCTGGATGATGACCTCCTGGATATGGCCGTAGCGTCGGTGGAGATCGGCGATGACCGAAAGCGACTCCTCACGGTCGTCCGCCGTCTCGCCGATACCGAGCAAGATGCCGGTCGTGAACGGGATCGAGAGTCTCCCGGCGTTCTCGATCATCTCTATCCTTACTGCCGGGTCCTTCCCCGGGGAGTTGTAGTGCGCCGGAACGTCCGCGGTTGTCTCGAGCATCAACCCCATGCTCGCGTTCACCTCACGGAGCCGATCGAGTTCGGCGTAGGTGAGGATGCCGGCGTTGGTGTGCGGGAGGAGGTCGCGTTCGATAGCCGCGAGGGAGAGATCGTAGACGTAGTCGAGGATATCTGCATAGCCGAACCGCCCGAGAATCTTGCTAAAGCCCGGCACCGCGCCAGGCCGCTCCCCGAAGGTGAAGAGCGCCTCCGTGCACCCGAGGGCTGCGCTTGCATCCAGCGTCCTGATGGCCTCATCGGGCGGTATGATGCAGCCTTCCCCGACGGGGGTGCGGAAACAGCAGTAGCCGCAGTGGTTCCGGCAGACCGTCGTCAGGGGGAGAAACGCGTTTCGTGAGTAAGTGATCACGCGACGGTGCATGGATATATGTCGGCATCACCTTACATCAACCTTCGGAAACGGAGCCTCTCAGGGGTTCGCGGAGCCCCGGGCGCTGCGCTGGGGAGGTGCAGCGCGGCCGGGTGAAACACTCCCGATTCACCTCATACCCTATCCTTCCGCCGCCGGGAAAACGATGCCTTTTTGATGCAGCCCTGACAACCGTTTCACAATGTACTTCCACGCGCTCATCCCCTTTAAGCCGGTAAACCCAAAAACACGCCTCTCCTGCATCCTTGCCCAGGACGAGCGGGAAGCGTTTGCCCGGGCGATGCTTGAGGATGTGATCGCCGCCGTTCTGAAGTCCGGGTGCAGCGCTACCCTCCTCTGCACGCACCCCTTCCACCACGAGAACGCGCTCATCGCCATCCGGAAAGAGTCGCTCAACGACGCCATCAACTGGGCGCTCGGCCAGTTCCACTGTCCGGCCCTCATAATCATGGCCGACCTCCCCCTGGTGACGGCCGGGGATATCCAGCGGCTGATCCGGACCGAGAAGGATATGTCCATCGCGCCGGGCCGGGGCGGCGGGACGAACATCATATTCTTGAAAAAGCCCCGGTGCTTCCGTGCCGACTACTACGGCGCAAGTTTCCTCGACCATATGCGGATTGCGGAAGAGTGCGGGTTCTCCGTCGAGGTGATCGATTCGTTCCGGATGTCGACCGATATCGACGAAAAAGAGGATCTGGTCGAGATCCTCATCCACGGAAAAGGGAGGAAGAGCAGAGAGTACCTGGAGAACTCAGGCTTCTCTCTTGCCATCGACGAGAAGGGACGGGTCGGTGTGCAGCGCAACACCCATAAAGAGACACTCTGAAGCGTCGATCGTGGCGACCCCGGTATAATCGCCGATGGGGAGCCCGACTCCCCGCACCACGGCGGCGGGAACGCACTCTCCCGCCTCGCCCATCACGAGTTCAGCGGCGGATGCGATGCAGTCCGCGACCGCCCTCTTCGTGACCTCGAGTTCGCGGCCGAAGAGATCTTTTTTCCCGCGCTCATCGACCACCGAAGAGATGCCCGAGCACCCGATCGCGACTCCCGAACACCCGAGGCGCATCGCGTGTGTCCGGGAATCGATGACGATCACCCCGACGTCGACACCGGCTTGCTCCCGGATCACTGCGCGGATACGCGCCGCGGATGCGTCCGGGTCAAGGGGGAGAAGAACGAGCGAGCCCTCCGGAGCGTTCGAGGCGTCGATCCCCGCGTTCGGGAGGAGCGTCCCGTTCTTCATGCAGAGCAGGAACCCCGGGATACCGCCGACGACCCGGTCGCTCTCGCGGAGCACCACCTCGACGTGACGGGGATCCATCTGATAATCTTCGGCGAACCGGAGGGCCTCCGCCGAGGGCTCGACATCGGTGAGCTTCACGACCCGCCCCTCGGCGGTGGCAAGAGCGGACTCCGCGACGACCACGACATCGCCCGCCTCGAACCTCCCGGCGGCCGAGCGTTCGACGGACGAGAGAAGGTGCGCCGCGACATCGTCGCCGGGGCGGAGCAGGGGGGTCGCAAGACCGTATACCGAGAATGAAGGTGTTGTCATATCTGCCTCATCGTTGCATGGACCCGCAGGAGGTCGGCGGTCTCGGCGACGTCGTGGCTCCGCACGATGGATGCGCCCGCCGAGACGAGCATCGTCGTGACCGCGAGGGTGCCTGCGAGCCGATCCTCGGGCCGGCGGCCGAGCAGGTCGCCGATGAACGTCTTTCGCGAGACCGCCGCGAGCACCGGGCGGCCGAAGTCGAGGAACGAGGCGAAGTTCCGGCAGAGTTCCCAGTCGTCCTCGCTCGTCCGTTCGGAAACCCATCGCCCGACGGCGGGGTCGAGGACGTACTCCTCGATCCCGAGATGCGCGCATCGGCTAACGACCGATTCGAGAGCATCTCGCGTGGCGGCAAGCCCGACGGCGTCGCCCGGTTTCCGGAAACTCGCCATCGCGAAGACCGGGAGCCCGGCATCGGCGACGGCCTCTGCATAGCGCTCATCGGCAAGCCCGGATATATCGTTCACCGCATGGAGATCGTGGCGGAGAGCGATCTTGAGCACCTCCGCATTCCGGGTGTCCACCGAGAGGGTGATCCCCGTCCCGTCGAGTTCCGCGAGGGCGGCATCCACCCGCGCCGCTTCTTCGGCAACGGTGATGGGAGAAGAGCCGGGGGCGGTGCTTCGCGCCCCGAGATCGATCATATCGGCGCCCGCCGCCGTCATGGCGAGGGCACGGTCGTAGACCTCTCCGGCCGGGATGTAGGAGCCCCGATAGAACGATTCGGGGCTGCAGTTGATGACACCCATCAGACGGACGGGAGCGTCGCCGCCGATCCGGAGACGGTTTACCACACAGTGTTGTTGTCGCATGTCCTCATCTTGGCCGCCCTGAACGTGTTCTCCATCAACGTCGCGATGGTCATGGGGCCGACGCCTCCGGGAACCGGGG
>JBAYQF010000223.1:0-3082 GCA_041677325.1 Methanoculleus sp. | reverse complement strand
TCCTCGACGACGCCGTGGGCCTCGACTGCGGCGGGTGCGGCTACGCCACCTGCGCGGAGATGCTCGACGCACAGCGCAGGACGAACCTTCCCACCCCGTTTCGGGGCCCGAACTGCATCGTCCGGATGGCGGATCTCGGTATCGCCGTCGGCTCCGCGGTGAAGACCGCGAGCATCCACAACGTCGATAACCGGGTGATGTATACCGCCGGTGTCGGGGCGCTCTCGCTCGGGTGGCTGGAGGGTTGCGGCGTCGCTTACGGCATACCGCTCCGGGCATCGGGAAAGGATATCTTCTTTGACCGTACACGCTGAAAGCGAAGTGACAGAATGGCTACCATGAAGATCCGGGGCGGAGACCTCGACCTCGTCGAGTACGAGTTCACCTCCTTCTCCCCCGGAGAGAATATCCGGCCGTGCGGCCTCCAGAAAGACTACTCGCTCGCACCGGTCTCCGGAACCGTCGTCGCCCGTGCTCCGGCGAGGATCCACCTCACCGTGCTCGACATGAACCGGTTCTCTCCCGACCATCCGGGGGGAGGCGGGATCGGGTTTGCCATAGGAGTTTACTGCACCGCCGAGGTCGAGTGTACGCCCTCGGGAATCGAGATCGACTACACCCGTGAACCGATCCTCCGGCACTTTGCGGAGGCTTTTCGGCAGGTCGTCGGGTACACGGGCGGTTTTAAGATCTGCGCACGCGACCACCAGCACGAGCACGTCGGGCTCGGATCGACGAGCACCATCCTGATCGCGGCTGCAAACGCTCTCAACGCGGCCGTGGGCTCGCCATTGACCCCTGACGAGCTCCGCCAGCTTCTCGGCTGCAACTTCGTCGAGGAGACAGTGGCCGGGAGCGTTGCGTTCGGGTTCGAGACCGGTGTCGGCCCTGCGGCAAGCACCTACGGCGGCATGGTGGTGATGGGCGACGAACTGGCGCTCGTCTACCGGCACGCCTTTGCCGGGGACAAGAACGTCTTCATTGCCATCCCTGCCTCGGATATATCCTCGGCGGGAGAGAAGGAGTTCGATCTCCTGATGAACAAGGCCCGGACGCTCGACTACCGCGACCGGGAGTTGAAGTCTTACCTCGTCCTGATGGACCTCATCCCGGCGCTGGAACGCGGCGATCTCAGGAAAGCAGGCGACGTCATATGGGAGATCGAGTTCCGGGGCTCGAAGCGCGCCGAGGTGGAGCACCACGGATTTGAGATCTACCGCTACATGGCGGCGCTCCGGGATGCCGGCCTCGAGTTCGTCGGGATGAGCTCGGTCGGCCCCTCCATCGCGGTCATCACCGACCGGCCGAAGAAGGAGGTGGCGGAGATCCTTGCAGAGGCCGGACTCCGGATCGCGATCGCGACGACGGTGGATAACGAGGGGTTGAAGGTCCGGGAGAGGGGGTGAGGGGGGGCGGGATTAATCAGCCCAAAACCCTATTTTAAAAGCACAACATCCCTCATTGTTCGCCTTCTGCCAGAAGAGCCTGCACTTCGTCGGAGAGAATCGGAAGGTATCCCTTGACGACACCCCAGACTACCTCATCTGATATGTTTGCGTATCCATGAATCAAGCGGTTCCTGAATGCGATGATCTGGGATGCATCAGAGATCCTCCCCTGAAGATCCGGTTCCCGCCGAAGAAGCTGATTCAGAGCTTCGCCGATGATCTCAAACTGCCGCTCTACTGCAGAGCGGAGCATGGGATCAGCATGATACTCCTCGTACATCCTGCCGGCGGTGAACCGGGTGATATACTTCGCGGCCTCGACAATATCATAGAGATATTTCCGTCCCTCACGCGACAGCATAGATCTCCCTCACGGTCTCCTCCACCACCTGGCGGAAGATCGGGTTTCGCACCGCGGAGAGTTCAATGAGATCGACCTCCCGGTCGAGGGCCCGGGTCAAGTCTTCGGCGAGACCGAAGTAAGCCCGTGCATGCTCTATCGGGGTCATCGGCTCGAACTCGACAACGAAGTCAATGTCGCTTTTTGCCGGGTCGAACCGGTCGCTCGCCGCCGAGCCGAATATGCCGAGCCGTCTCACGCGGTGACGTGCCGCAATACCGGCGATATCAGGGATCTTCTCGTGGATGGTCGGGTGCATCGGACTCCTCTATGACGATATCACTACTTTTGAGACATTAACCCTTTCGGGCGAGCCGTTTCAGCCCGGTCCCCCGGCTTTGGCACAGGGCCGATAGCGGGCGCCGTACTCGTGGCGGGAGTTCGCCGGGGGGTCAGTTACCCGGTTATCTTCAGCCCCGCCTCGCGCTGAAGAAAGCTAATCCCGAATCTCGTTATGAATGGGCGCCGCTGCAGGGTGAAAAGGAGTATTATTATCCGTACTGTCGTATCCCGCCATTGCCGGTATATACATCTGACGATCTGGTAACCTTCTGTAAAAAGCCTTATCTTCAATTTGATCCAAAGAAAAATATGTACAACTCTAAATCAGGCGCCATACTGGCTCTCCTGCTCGTGGTGTTCATCGCCGCAGCAGGATGTACTGCCCCCGGCTCCGAGCTCCCTGAAGAAGGAGAACCGGATTATCCAATAGATTCTCTGGTCCTGACAACACTTGACAGAACCGTTCTTCCCGTCCCCGTCCCTTCGACGTCGCCGGCCCTGCATCCGGAGCAGGTCGCGAACTTTTCAGAGTATGGATATGGGGTCTGGGAGTTCGGCGAGGGACTGAGTTATGAGAAGAGACTGGACCTCATGCCGGATGGATACACCCCTGGATCAGATACCAATACAGAGAAACTTTTGACCTTCTTTGCCATGAGCGATACCCATCTCACCGACAAAGAGTCTCCTGCTCAAGTGGTCTATTATGGCTATAAATGGGGTGTAATTTCTGGATACTCTCCGGCTATGCTGTATACCACCCATGTCCTCGACGCAGCGGTCCAGACGGTGAACGCCCTCCATAAAGAGGATCCGTTTGACTTCGGCATATTCCTTGGTGATGCAGTTAACAGCGGCCAGTACAACGAACTGCGATGGTATATCGATGTGCTTGACGGCAGGATGGTCAACCCCGATTCGGGTGACAAGGATGATCCAATCCCCGGCCCTC
>JBAYQF010000222.1:0-3089 GCA_041677325.1 Methanoculleus sp. | reverse complement strand
TCACGGCGATCCCGCTCAAGAGCCCGGCCGCCGCCCTTGCCGCCGGCTCCCTCGCCATATTCCTCCTCTGGCGGGGCTGGCGGTTCGAGCACGGCCTCGCCGCCGCCGCGGCATCGCTTGAGGTGACCCGCAGCGTCGACCAGACGATCCTCAGACAGGGAACGGCGGCGACCGTCCGGGTGCAGGCCGATCTCACCGTCCCGCCCGGGATGGAGATCCGGGTGCGCGACCTCCCGCCGGCGGTCGCCGTCGGCGACGCCCCCTCTTCACCGCCGGGAAAGACCGCAGTCTACACCATCCGGCTCATGGCGCCGGGAGAGACGGCCTTCGGCGGGGTCGTGTTCCAGGCAAACGACGCCTTCTTCTCCCGCGATCTCGTCTGCCGCCGCCCAAGCGCCCCACGGATCCAGGTCTTTCCCGCGGGGGGCAACGGAGACGGGCAGGGGACGGGGGCGGGCAGCGGCGATACCGAGGTGAACCGGCGGGCGGCCATCACCGGCCAGGGCATCCTCGGGTTCCGGCCCTACCTCCCGGGCGACGATCCGGGCATGATCGACTGGAAGATCACCGCCCGGCGCAACACCCCCTACGTCCGGCAGATGGCCGGACTTGAGGGGGGCGTTCCCCTCATCGCCGTCGACCTCCCCGCCCGGGCAGGGGATGCGGAGACCTTCGCCCGGTTCTCGATGGCCGTCTCCGGCGCGGTGGAGGCCGCGATCAACTCCCGTAACGGCTGTTCGCTCCTCGTCATCGCCGGCCCCGAAGTCGTCCGGTTCCTCCCGGGGACGATGGAACTCCGGGAGGCGCTCGCCGCCCTCGGCGGTCTCTCACCGCTCGAACCCCGCGCCCCCCTCTACCGCGCGCCGGGGCCGGCCATCCTCGCGGCCAGAGCACGGGTGCCGCAGCAGGGCACGGGAGAGGAGAGCACTTACCGGACGAGGCTCGGCGGCACCCTCTCCGCGTTCGCGGCCAGGAGTCCCGCACCCTTCGCGGCGGCGGTAAGGGCGGCGTTCGGCAGGACGGATGCACGAGAAGTCCGGATCTACTCGCTCCTTCCGCCGGGCGATACGAGCCACCTCATCCAGCTCGCCCACGAAGCGAAGGTCAGGGGGATGCAGGTCACCCTCAGGGCTCCGGCCGGTTCGCCCGCCATCCCCGGCATCGATGCCGTGGAGGTGCTCTGATGGAGTTCGACCGAAGATTCCTCCTCCTCTGCGCCGGCGAGGTGCTGGTCGTCGCCGTGACCGACATCATCGCCGCGCTCGTCCTCCAGGTGATCGTGCTTGCAGCATTCCTCGACGACCGAGAGGGCTACTGGCTCTTCGCCGTCCCGGCGGCGTTTTTCGCCGGCATCATAGCGGTCTCGGGCGCCGTCCTCCTCCCCCTCCTCGGCCTCGCCGCCGCTCTCGGGTGTGGGTATGCCGCCCTCACCCTGCAGGACCACCGGCTCGTCCGGTGGGCGGGAGGTGAGGCATGATGCAGAACAACCCCTACCGGGGAGCGTTCCTCCTCATCGTCGCCGCAGCGGTACTCCTCGCCATAGCGGCCGCAACCGGCCGGGGGGATATAACCACCGCGACCCTCATCCTCGCGGGCACCGGCTGCTTCGTCACCGGGGTCTTTCTCCTTGCGCTCCACAAGGGCGAACCGCTCGACCCGGGGATCGCCGCCCTCCTCCCCGCCCAGGGGACGATCACCGTCGCCACCCTCTGCGCCGATCTCGGCGTCCAGGGCGACGCCTGGTTCGTCCCCGATGAAGGGACGGTCATCGAGGTCGTCCCGGTAGGAACCGCCGTCCCGGCGACGTTCAAGGACGACTACTCCTTCATCACCGGCGACGCCTGCGCCGTCAGGATCACCCCGGCATCGGCGCCGCTCCTCGCCCGCCTGCAGGAGAAGCACGCCCTCGAGATCCCCACCGAGGACGACGCCCTCCTCGCGTGCATCGCCGAGGTCTGCGACGACCTCCTCGAGGTCGCGGAAAAAACAGAAGCGAAGAGAGAGGGCGCGAACATCGTCGTCACCCTCCACGGCTACCGGCTCATGGACGGCTGCCGGGCGGTCAGGGCGGCATCGCCGAAGTGCTGCACCATGATCGGCTGCCCGGTCTGCAGCCTCATCGCCGTGATTGCGGCGCTCGGGACGGGAGGCCCGGTCAAGTTTGAGCACATCGGCGTCGATGAAAAGAAGGGTGTGCTCCGGATCATCCTCACCGGACCCGAACCCAGAGGTGCAGGTCACGGTAACTCGCGCTGATCCGGTCGGCGCCGATGACCTCTTCGCCCGGGACCGTCTCGTTGAAGAGGAGGAACTCGATCCGGTTGTACTCCCTCGACGGTATCGAGAACTCCCAGGGCAGTTCCCGGGTCTCGTTGTGCGAGACCGTCAGGGGGAAGCGGTCGAGCAGTTCGACTGCGTGGATCGTCGACGTATTCGTCTCCGTATCGAACGTCTGGTTGAGGGCGAAGACCTCGATCGTGTAGGGAACCTCCCGGTATTCGTGGTTCCCGACGCCGATGATGAGCGACTGAGGCGATCCGGCTGAGAAATCGGTCGGATAGTTCGCGGCCTTCCCCCCCGGGCCGAGGATATAGAACTCGGTGAAGTGCTCTCCCTCTTTTGGCACCGCGATGACGTAGGCGGTCGTCGCAAGCGCCGCGACGATCGAGACCACGAGGAGAACCGAGAGCCCCCGGTCGAGACGGGAGGCCTCCGGATCGAAGAGTTCGAGGCGGGCGGCGTCGAGCATCTCCCGCGCGGGGACGCTGAACCGTTCGCCGGCCGGGAGGAGGAGGCGCCGGTACCAGGCGACCAGGGTCATCGCAAGCGTAAAAAGGGTCAGCGATGCGAGGATCGGGTCGAGCCGGATCCCCCAGGGGGTGTAGTTCAGCGCAAGCCCGATGAGGGGGACGACGGCGATCGAGAGGCCGAAGGAGAGCGCGATACGCTCGATCCCGTCAAGGTCATCACGCGCGGGAAAGAGCGCTGCAATCAGAGCATAGCCGGGGATGAAGAGGACCATCGCTACGCCGAAGAGGATCCGGAGAACGCTCTCGTTCAGGATCGGGACGTAGACACAGGCGAGAGTC
>JBAYQF010000221.1:0-3095 GCA_041677325.1 Methanoculleus sp. | reverse complement strand
TATACCCCGGGTGGAGGAGATCCGGGATATCCGGGCGGAGTACCAGCTTGAACGCGAGGAAGAGCGGTTGAAGATGGAGGAGGAGGCGCGGTTCCGTGAGGAGGAGGATGTCTCCATGGTCGGGGCGCCGGGTGAGGACGGTATCCCGGGGTTTGCCTCGCCCCTTGAGTCGGAGTATCTTGAGGAGATTGGTTATATGACAGAACCAGTGGCATCAGGGAGAGATGAGATGATCACGTTCTCCGGCCGGGGTGAGGGTACCCGGACGCGCAGGGATGATACAATCGATATGCTCCCGAAGGCCGAGAAGGGCGGGGACGAGGGACCCGTCGTTCTTCCCCCAAAACAGGGCGGGAGGGAGATCGATATCGCCGGGTCGGCCTCGGTCACTTCGTCGGTGCCTGCACCGAAGAACGCTACCTTCGGCCCCAGGGAGATCAGCATCGAGAAGGCGGGGCCAAAGGATGATGCGATAGTCTATTCTACATCCGTAAAGCCCGTGCAACGGCCGAAGGAAGGGGTCTTCTCCGGTGATAATGTTACACCCGGGAGGGTGCAACGACCGAAGGATGATCTCTTTGAAGAGGCCGGTCTGCATGTGCGTGAGGGGATGCCGCTGCCGAAGGACGGGCTTCCTGGCCGGGGATTTGCCCGATCAGGCCCTACCCCGAAGGAGGTCGATCCCTCGCGCGGGAAACTCAATGTGATCGATGCGACTGCGCGGCAGAAGAGACAGGGCAACAAGAAGGATCCGGACGACGAGATCACCTGGCTGTAACATCCACCATTTTTTCCAGACGGCGCCGCTCCTGCATCGATCCCGGTTTTTCCGGGTAGACATCTCTCAACGACGTTCCCCATATCCATGCCGCTGTGCGAGGCGGGGAGTCGAACGTGCCGGCGGAGAAGATGATGCCGCACGCTTCCGTCAGGCCGATGGTCGTTGCCACCCACTCCCGCGCGGGGTTTTGCAAGCACGACATCGGGATGTCGTCGTACCGCACGATGGAGGGGGGGCGGTCAGGGGGTCGAAGATGTTCTGGAACACAAGCTGCCCGGGTTTTGATATGATGCCGGGCCGCTGATCGGCGAGGAGGCGGCCGCGGTTTCCGGTGAATCCCATCCCGCCGATGTGCCGGAAGGAGAGTCCGGGAGTTCGCGCGGTTCTGCAAGGACCCGGAGAACTTCAAGGAGTTTCTGTTCCGGGCGCATCGATGCGCTCATCGAGTATGCACTGCGCCGAGGCTGTCCTGGTATCGGCCTGCATAGAGGCGGTCGCCGTCTCGGACTTCCTGCAGGATCATCTGTACGATCCGGTCACCTCCGGCGAGGGTGACGGGCTCTGCGCCCATATTCGTCAGGCAGAGGGTCAGCTGGCCGCGGAACCCGGGGTCGACGAATCCGCCGCCGAGGAGGATACCTCGGCGGGCGAGCGAGGAGCGGCACCGGAGGGTTGCTGCGACGTCGTTCGGGAGTTCCACCCGCTCGATCGAGGCGACGAGGGTGCATTCTCCGCGGGGGAGGAGGGTCGTCTCGGCCGCACGGAGGTCGTAGGATGCGGGCTGCTGCGATGCGCTGTGGTAGGGGTCGATGATGAGATCGCCGTTCTCGCGCCGGCGATCGATCTCGCTGGATGAGAGGATCATTGTGTACTGTACCGGCACAAAAACGCTTAATATCTTACGATAGAAAGCAGTAGAGGGGATCCATGGGGTAGAGGACATCCTTTTGGGCTTCGAACCCAAGGACGCGGGTTCAATTCCCGCTGGGTCCATTGTTTTTCGGGGGGTGGGGAATGTGTACCCCTGATTGTGTTTTTCGAGCCGGTATAGAGTCTGTGGTGTTTTCCGGCCTTTTTCGGTTGTGAGAGGGAGGCCGGAGTTGGGGGACTGGATATTGAACCGGGGATATGTCTGAGTGCTCTTCCGGGTTGGGTTCAGCACATCGCAGGCGGGGGGGTCAAGTCGTCGATCTTCTTTCGCATCCTTCATGGTTTTGCATGGACTAAGAGTATATAGGCAGCGAAATAACCGCGTGCACTGGTGTGGCGCCGGGTGTCCGGGAACTGCTGACCCCGTTTTCACTCATCCCATGCAGTTGCACCTTTTGATACCGGACACCAAATCGTTGGTGGTAAGGGTTTGCAGTCGCAACTCCGGTGCAGGCGAGAAGTTCGCATGATACCTGCAAGGCTACAGGTATGCCGGATGAAAATCAGGTGATGGTTCCACAGACAGGAATGATAGCAATCCGCCTTCTGGAATCTAATCCCGTGCTCAAAATAGGGGGAGGGATGGGTACTAGCTGATCTTAATGTATGCTCGATCGCTCGTCCCTACCCAGATGGATTCCGTCCATGTCACCTCGGCAGTTGCACCGTCATCATCATGCGTATTTTCCTGGGCAAAAACTCGTATCTTGTACCACCCTTCCTTCTCTCCGAGGTTGAGGGTAGTCGAATACGTGCCGTTAACATCGGTATCTGCAGGGTGATCCAGCGTATCGATACTGTGCCAGTTGCCGTCCCACCAGACATTGTCCTGGCTGAACTCATACATAACCTTCTGGGTCACTGATCGGTTCCCGGTATAAATAAGGTCCCAGGAGGGGACAAGAATACCCGGGTCATCCGTATTGAGAGAACCCCGGGTCAACCAAATATCCGCTGTAATGCCACCAAATTCACTGAGGTTATGGCTGGCGGTGATGAAGGTGTGGGGTAGACCCAGCTCCGTCTCACCCACGGTTCCGCTGAACTTGATAACGGAATCACTGCCGAATATGTCGATATTCCCCTCTTTTAAGACCTTCAGGTGGAAAGTGGTCTCCCAGGTCTGGTGGAGATAGATGTCCCCGACCTCGAAGGAGAGGTATTTTCTATCACTCCAGCTTCCACTCTGATCCTTACACTCCGGCCCCCAGATGGTTGTTTTGTTCCCAGTCCAGTATTTCTCCATCCGGGTCGACTCCGGAGGGTCATAAACATACTCGAAAACACCTTCTACGGGTGTGGAGTCGATCGTGACCTTATCAAATGCCAGATCCATTGTGGTGTCGACACCCGCCGCCTCCTGAAGCTTCGTGGCGATGTCTTC
>JBAYQF010000220.1:0-3107 GCA_041677325.1 Methanoculleus sp. | reverse complement strand
GGGGGTGACAAGGTGAAAGGCGATATCGGAGAGGCGGTGAAGATCCTCGCCGACGGCGTGGTCGAGGTTCGGGTGCTCGCCGACGGTGCGACGCACTCCGGCTACTTCGATGACTATGAGGCGCTTGCCCGGGCGGTCGATGCACTCGATACCGACCCCTCGGCATCCGGGATCTACGTCACCTTAAATAACGTCAACCCGGCGCTCCTCGCCCGGCGGGCGAACCGGATCAAGATGCGGCTCTCCCGCAAAGACGCCACCACGGCGGATGTCGATATCCTCCGGCGACGCTGGCTCCCGGTCGATATCGACCCGGTCCGGCCGAGCGGGGTCTCCTCGACGGACGCGGAACACGCGGCGGCGCTTGACGCAGCGGAGCGGATCGCGGCCTGGCTTGCCGAACTGGGGTTCCCGGCGCCTCTTCGGGCAGATTCCGGGAACGGCGCCCACCTTCTCTACCGGGTGGATCTCCCGAACGACGAGGCGGCGACCGCGCTCGTGAAAGGATGTCTTGCGACGCTCGACGCCCTCTTCTCGAACGAGGCCGTCACTGTCGATACCGCGAACCACAACGCCGCCCGGATCTGGAAACTCTACGGGACCATGTCCCGGAAGGGCGACAATACGGTGGAGCGGCCCCACCGGCGGGCGAAGGTGCTTGCCGTGCCGAACGAGATCCGCATGGTGCCCCGGGAGAACCTGCAACACCTCGCCGGACTCCTCCCCCGGGAGGGGCCGGTCGCACCGCGACCGAAAGCCGGGATCGACCTCGCCGCCTGGCTCCTCGATCATGGCATCGCCGTCCGGAGCACGCGGCCCTGGCAGGGCGGGACGCTCTATTCGCTCGCCGAGTGCCCATTCTCGTCGGCCCACAAGGACGGGGCGTTTGCGATCCAGTTCGCAAACGGCGCCGTCTTCGCCGGCTGCCACCACGCGACCTGCGGCGGGGGCACCCAGCGCTGGCCGGAACTCCGGGGGATGTACGAGAGCCGGAGACGGTCGCCGAAGACGAAGGGAAAGGCGCCGGGGCGGGAGGAAGGGGCCGTTCTCGCCGATGAGCACCGCGAACGTGCCCTTGAGATCCTCAAGAACGGCGACCCGCTCGCCTTCCTCCTCGATACGTTCAACCGGGAGCACGTCGGGGATCGGATCGTCGCCGAATGCCTGGTGATGTCCCTTGCCTCGCAATCGGTCGAGAACACGAATGGCCTCCACGTTGCCATCTCCGGCAACTCCGGGAAGGGCAAGACCCATGCCTGCACCACCATGCTCCAGCAGGTCCCGCACGACTACCGCCTCGCCGGCACCGTCTCGGACAAGGCGCTCTACTACAACGACGCTCTCCGCCCCGGGACTGTCTTCCTCTTCGACGACGTCTCGTTCTCCGACGATCTTCAGGAGGTGCTCAAAGCCGCGACCGCGAACTTCCGGGTGGGCATCCAGCACCAGACGGTCACCGCCGACCGGAAACTCCAGGTCTGCTCGATACCCGAGCGGTGCGTCTGGTGGCTCGCAAAGGTCGAGGACGCCGGCGACGATCAAGTGGCGAACCGGATGCTGACGGTCTGGATCGACGACTCCCTCGACCAGGACGAGCGGGTGCTCCGGTACATGAAGGAGCGGGAGGCGAGGGAGGATGGCGGCGACGGCGAGGATCCCGGCCTCCCGGTCTGCCGGGCAATCTGGCGGGTTCTCAAAGAGGGGCGCCTCCACGTCTCGATCCCGTATGCCCGGAGGGTGCAGTTCTCCGCGACGACGAACCGCCGCAACCCGGGTATCCTCTTCGACCTGATCAAGGCCTCCGCCCTCCTCCACCGGTTCCAGCGGGAGGAGTACGACGACGGCATCCGGGCGGATCTGGACGATTTTGCAGCAGCAGCCCGGGTCTATGCGGCGATCAACGGCGATACCGGCGGGCAGGAGACGAAGATGACGAAGAACGAGGCGGCGGCGCTCGCGACGGTGGCGACGATGGGCTGGGAGCAGTTCACGATCCGGATGCTCCAGGAGGCGCTCGGGCTCTCCTACCACCAGACCTACCGCATCCTCCACGGCTACGCGAGTCGGGGGACGACCTACTCGGGCCTCCTGGAGAAGTGCCCGGCGGTCAGTTTCTTCGACACGATGGTCACCCAGGACGTGGACGGGTGTGCGGTGCGGCGGCGGGAGCACTTCTTCTCTTTTGACCTCGCGGTCTACCGGCGCTGGGCCCGGGGCGGCGGGGTCTGGCTGGACGAGGGCGGGGACCGGGACGACGATCCCGGCCCGTTCACCGGAGTGGGAGAGGCCAAAGGTTGCAACGCCGACTGCCCGGAGGGCGGATGCACCGAAGGTTACAGCATTGCAGCAGGTTTATCGCAGGATTCCAGCACCGGCTGCGAAGATCAAACGGCCGGGGAAGACGCTGGATCCGGTATTCCTTATACGGATAGAGAGAAGTGTCTCTCTCTTAGTACTGAAGTACAGCAGAAAGCACACACAGCCCCCGGCGCCGGTGCCGGGGCGGGTGTGGGTGTGTGCGAAGTCCGGAATGCTGGAAGCGATCTCACGATACGGCATTCAGGGGGCGGAAATCCGGATCAGTCCCTGCAACACTCCCGGTTGGCTGACATCACCTGCTGCAACGTGCTGAAAGGAGGTGTAAATCGGGGCTCGGTGCTGCAAGAGCCCCTGCCGGGTGTCCTCGACCACCGGCTCTTTGAGCGAACAAAGGTCGAACTCGGCCGGTGCGACGTCTGCGGGACGGGGAAGGCGGTCTATCGCTCGCGGGAGGCGCAGGCGAATATCTGCGGGGGGTGTTATGCGAGGCTGGTGCAGGAGTGGAACGGTCGGGAGGGGGTGATGTGAACGACTTCCCCGGGGTGGAGTTTGAGCATGGGAAGGCCGCAGAACCCCCTCACAGCGGGAAGATCGCGTACTGGATATACCAGATGTACTGCACCGCCGGTATCCAGAAGTGATACCCCTCCCAGCAGGCCGTCGCGAACCGGAAATCGACGACAAGCTCCCAGGCGAGCGGGAAGAGCATCAGCACCGGGACGGCGTAGGCGAGGAGGCGGGGGGAGGCGCGTTTCGCGAGGACGGCGATGTAGAGCGCCGCAACACCG
>JBAYQF010000219.1:0-3147 GCA_041677325.1 Methanoculleus sp. | reverse complement strand
AGGAATCCACCGGGACGGCCGAATGTCCTCAGGTCGATGCTCTTCTCTACGAAAGAGGCGTCCGGCGGCGACCGGGTCGATATCCTTGAGACGAACGTCGACGATGTCACCGGCGAGACCCTCGCCTACACGATCGCCCGTCTGATGGAGGAGGGGGCACGGGACGCAAGCACTACCTCCCTCATAATGAAGAAGGGGAGGAGCGGCCACCTTGTCCGGGTGGTCTGCCGTCCCGACGCGACCGACCATCTTATTGGGGTGATGGCCGCCGAACTCGGGACGCTCGGGATCCGGTGCATCCCGATGGTTCACCGTTCTGTTGCAGAACGGACGATCGAGCCGATCACGGTGACCATCCGGGGCCGGGAGCGGACGATCGACGTCAAGTGCGGCTGGTCGGGGGGAAAGATCGCCTCCTTCAAGGCGGAGTACGAACAGGCGGCGGCATGCGCACGGGAGACCGGGCTCCCGTTCCGTGAGGTCGCCGGGACGGTCGAGGCGGCGGCACGCCGCCTCTTCGTCGGGCGGGGAGTGCTCGAGCCATGAAGATCGACCGGGTCAGCACGGGGAGTCCGGCGCTTGATGATCTGCTCGGCGGTGGGCTTGAGCGGCGGGCGATCACCCAGATCTACGGCGAACCCGCGAGCGGCAAGAGCACCCTCGGCCTGATGGCGGTGGTTGCTGTCCTCCGGGCGGGGAACTCGGTCGTCTACATCGATACCGAGGGGTTCTCGGTGGAGCGCTTCAGCCAGGTGGCCGGGGAGGATGCCGGGACGCTCGCCGACCGGCTCTACCTCTTCGAGCCGATCGATTTTGCCCAGCAAGGGACGATGATCGCCGATTCGGAAGGATTGCTCAGGAAGAACGGTCACGCCCCCGTGGGACTGCTCGTGATGGACTCGGCCACCGCCCTTTACCGGACGGAACTCGATCTCGGGCGGGAAGCGATACGGAAACTCTCGCACCATATGATAAAACTCCTCGGCCTTGCGAAGAAGTACGATATACCCGTCCTGATCACGAACCAGATCTACATGGACATCGAGCGCGAACGACCGGAAGGGCTCGGGGGGACGGCGCTCGAACACCTCTCGAAGGCCATCATACGGCTTGAAAAGAAGGATAGTGTCCGGCGGGCGGTGCTCCGGAAGCACCGGTCCCGGCCGGAGGGTCTCTCGTTCGATTTTGTGATTACCGGCGACGGTATCAGAGTGGTATAACGCCGAAAAAGACCGTCTCGGCGGGGCCTTCCATCGTGACCGTCTCTCCGAGGCGAATGGCGAGCGGGCCGCCTCTCGTCTCGACCCTGACCGTATCGGCGGTCTTTCCGAGGCGGTGGGCGACCGCGACGGAGGCCGTCGCGCCGGTTCCGCAGCTCTCGGTCTCGCCCTCGACACCGCGCTCGAATGTCCGGATACGGATGATGTCGTCCCCGGCGCACTCGACGAAGTTGACGTTCGCACCTTCGGGGAAGGACGGGTGGTTCCTGATGACCGGGCCGACGGCGGCGATATCGACGGCGCCAATCTCATCCACAAAGACGACTGCGTGTGGGACACCGGTATTTACCGCATAAACGGTGAAATCCAGGATCTCCTCCCGGTATTCCCCGTTCCCTGCGGCCGGGACGGCGTTCCGCTCGAACGCAGGCGTCGGCATCGTGATCGTTGCGGTGAATTCATCATCCGCGTAGCCCATCGTCACCGCTACGACCCCCGCCCCGGTCTCAACCGAGCAGGACTCCTTTACATAGCCGGCGTCATGAGCGTACTTCACGAGACAGCGGATGCCGTTTCCGCACATCTCAGCCTCGCTCTCGTCGGGCTGAAAGAGCCGCATCCGGACGTCGGCGGCGGCCGACGCCTGGAGGAAAAGGATGCCGTCGGCGCCGATGCCGAACCTGCGGTCGCAGAAGAGCGCTGCAAACCCTCCTTTCATATCTTCAGGGATGGCCTCGCCGTTGTACTCGTCGATCAGGATAAAGTCGTTGCCGTTTCCGTGCAGTTTGGTGAACGCGATCTCCATGGATAGTAGCCTCTCCTGTAAGTATAGGAGCGGCGAGTGATAAACCGTGGTGGTTCGGCCGGTGGGCATGGGTGGGCGTCGCCCGGAACCGGTGGAGAGGAACCCCCCGGTTCCTCCACCCATACGTATATACTCCTCCCGGAACCAGAGCTTAGGTACATATGGCCATGAAACTCAAACTCCAGGAGCTGACCGATAATAAAGCCCGGATCCTCTTTGAAGGTGAAGGCAACACCTATATCGACGCGCTCGCCGCCGAGCTCATCCGCGATCCGCAGGTGGATGTGGCACAGCGCAAGCGGGCGTTCCGGTTCACGGACCCCGAACTGATCGTCACCACGATCGACGACCGGTCTCCTCTCCTTGCAGTTACGGATGCGGCAAAACGGCTCTCCGGTTACGCCGGAGAACTCCTCCGGCAGATGGAGAGCCTCAACACCGCATAATAGCCATGACGAAGAGCGCCGAAGGCTTTGCCCGGGTTGCCCGGGAGGTCTTTGCCCCCATATATCCCGCTGTCGCTGAGCAGGTGCTCGCATGGTCGGGCATACAGGATGGGATCGCGCTCGATCTCGGGAGCGGGCCCGGCCTCCTTGCGGTTGCGCTTGCAGAGAAGAGCAGCCTCTCCGTCATCGCGTTCGACGCCGACCCGACGACCGCCCCGATTGTCCGGGAGACCGCCGCCGGGTACGCGGGACGGGTGGTCCCGCTTACCGGGGACGTCCACCGCATGCCGTTTTGCGATGACACCATCTCCCTCATCATCAGCCGCGGCTCGATCTACTTCTGGGAAGACCGGGTGCAGGCGTTCCGGGAGATCGAGCGGGTGCTCAGGCCCGGCGCCGCCGCATTCGTCGGCGGCAGCTTCGGGACGCTCGCGATCCAGGAAGCCGTATTTGCCAGGATGCGGCAGCGGAACCCGAACTGGGATCGGGACATCGTCCGGAGGACCGGCCGGGCGACGCCTGAGGCGCTCCGGCGGGAACTTGCCGAGAGCGGCGTCGCCCATGCCCGTATCAGGGAAGAAGAAGCGGGATTGTGGGTGGAGATCCGGAAAGGATCCGACCCCGTCTAATCGGCACGCTCGGTGAAGATGATCGTCCCGGCGATCCGGGTGATCTT
>JBAYQF010000218.1:0-3169 GCA_041677325.1 Methanoculleus sp. | reverse complement strand
TCGCCCGGAACCTCTCTCTTGCGACGCTCACGTTCCTTGCGACGATCGCACGAGAACTCCTGAAAGATGTGGAGGACGTCGATGGGGATGCTGCGGGAGGCGCACGCACCCTTCCCATGATCGTCGGCGTCCGGGGGACGGGGATACTCGCATTTGCCTGCGCATGCGGCGCCGTGGCAGTGAGCCTCCTCCCTTCCGGCGACTGGTGGGGTCTTTTCTACCTCGCCGGCATCACAGTCGTAGATATCGTCATCCTCTTTGGGGCATTCAGGGGTCTCTCGTGCACGACACCAACCTGTGTCCGGGAGTCCGGTGCGACATCGATACTGCGGATGGGGATGTTCGCCGCACTTGCGGTCTTTGCGATCGCCGCGGTGATATGACCGCGGGGAGCCCCCCCGGAATTTTTCAGTAGTTTTCACCCGGTTGGTGCCTCTCGTGGTGCCGAAGACTCCGGGGTTGCTCGGTCTCGGGGGGCGGAGAGAGCCGTATGGGTATCCACCTGCGGAGAGGGGGAGGTGCCAGAAGGCCGGGCGGGGTGGGGACGACAGATAGAATCTTACGCGATAGAGGTAAGGAGCGGGGGGTTACAGGGAACGACAGACCCCGCCGACGGCCGATGCAGGGCTCCCCCTTATCGCAAGCACGACGATATAACTATCCGACGGGTGGAGAGCAGCAAAACCGTATGCAGCCCGACAATGCCCGGATAACCGCACTGATAATTTTATCTGGTCAGGGGCCGATCTGTTATTCAGGAGATCTTCATGAAAATTTACCGGCACGGGGACACATACATAGCGCCGAAAGGTTCCTTTTTTGACGGAAACGTGAAGATAGAAGGGAATTTCATCACCCCTCCTGAGACACACATCTGGGGGGATATGGTCATCTCCGGCCGTCTCGAACTCGGGCCCGGTTCAACGGTCGGCGGTTCCGTCGAGGCCAAAAGCATCGTCGTCGGCAACAACGTCAGGATAAAAGGGCCGATAACAGTCGCCGACACCGCCACTATCTGCGACAACGCGTCTCTCCACTCGATCACGGCCGGCGGCAACATCACCCTCCGGCCGGGGGTCAGGGTCGGTGCCGTGAACAGTGATGAGACGATCTTCGTCTACGGCAAGGTCACCAGTGAACAGCTATTCGGCAGGGCCGTGAAGGTCTACGGGAATTGAAGGGTGCTTGAGGCCGAGCATAGCGGCATCCCTCACCCCCGCCCAATCTGCAACCGTCTCCACGCATCCATCCTTGAAGTTCACGACGCCGACGGCGATGATCCCGATGCGGTCGGCCATATCGATCCCATCCTTCACTTCCATGAGGCAACCGACGCCGATGATCGCCTCAGGACGATACTTCTTGACTATCCTCTTTATGAACGTCGAGCCCGGTATGATAAAGACGCGATACCCGGCGCGTTCCAGCCATGCCACATTCTCCCCGACCGCACAGCGGCCGCAGTTCCGGCATTTGAGTCCCTCCGGTGTCAGGTGTGCCGGACATTCCGCCGACCTCAAGCAATGAGGGATGAAAACCGCCCGTTTCTCCACCGGCACCTCGGAAAAAGCTTTTGAGTTCATGGTGTTCCGGAGCGTTATGAAGAACGTGACGAGATCCTTGTCGTCCAGCCCGAGAAGTTTGCAGAACGCCTTCACAAGCCCTTCGAGGAGGACCATGCCGGGGATCAGGATCCGGGGGAGGTAGAACTTCCCCCTGGTGATCGAGGCGGCGGCGATGATGGCAAGCGCTATCGCGGCAAGCAGCATCCCGAGGATGAGGAAGAACGTGATCTCACCGATGAGGGTCATCACCCCGACCCAGATTCCGGAATCAAAGAGACTCATGACCAGGTCTCCTCATCCATCCCGACCAGCCGGAACGACTCCGTATACGGCGGCCGGAGTACCCCGATCTCGGTGACGATCGCATCGACGAGGTCGAGCGGGGTGGCGTCGAAGGCGTAGTTGAGCACACCCACGCCGTCCGGCGCAAGCCTCTGTTCGCCGCAATGGGTGAGTTCGGAACGATCCCGTTCTTCGACGACGACATCCGCCTCCTTCCGGGCGAGATCGAACGTCGAGACGGGCGCCGCGACGTAGAACGGTATACCGTGGTGGCGGGCGGCGACGGCATGCATATACGTCCCAATCTTGTTGAAGACCGCGTCGTTCGTGATCCGGTCGGCACCGACGACGACGAGGTCGACCATACCCTTCCGCATCAGGTATGCCGCCGACGAGTCGGGGATGAGGGTCACATCGACCCCGTCGCGGAGGAGTTCCCAGCAGGTGAGCCTCGATCCCTGGTTGAGCGGCCGGGTCTCGCAGGCGATCACCCGTACATCCTTCCCGGCGGCGATCGCGGACCGGATCGTCCCGAGCGCCGTCCCCCAGCACCGGCAGGCGAGCGCTCCCGCGTTGCAGTGGGTGAGCACCGTGCACCTCGCCGGGAAGAGTTCTTCACCGAACCCACCGAGCTTCCGGCAGGTCAGTTCGTCCTCCTCCGCGACGGCGCTCGCTTCCGTGACCGCTATGGCCTTTGCCTCGTCGACCGACGTTGCGAGTGCCACTTTCCTGAGCACACGATCGATGCCCCACGCAAGGTTGACCGCGGTCGGGCGGGTGCCCCTGAGGAGATCCCCCGCCCGCCCGACTTCGTCGAGGAACCGTTTGAGGTCTTGTTCCCTGCTCCGGACGGCGGCGAGCGCCACGCCCATCGCACCGGCGATCCCGAGCGCCGGTGCACCCCGGACCTCGAGTCTCCGGATCGCCCGGGCAAGATCGTCTATGTTGGTGCACCGCATCCGTTCGTGCCGACCGGGAAGAAGGGTCTGGTCGATGTAGATGATGCACTCGTTCTCTGCATCCCACTCGATGGTATATTCCGGCATGCTCATCCCGCCCTGACCGTATCGAGGAACGCCCGCATCGCCGCCGCCCCGCCCATCGCAACCGAGTCAGGGATATCCCGCGGCGCAGTGGCGGTTCCCGCTACGTATATCCCGGGTTTCACCGTGAGGACGGGGCCGACCTTCTGGTCGGCGACCCCGAAGAACCCGGACTCGTCCCGCGGGATGCCGAGCATCCCGGCCACCGCATCCGCACCCCGGGCGGGTTCGAGCCCGACGGAGAGTACCACGAGATCGGGATGAAACATCTCCACTTCG
>JBAYQF010000217.1:0-3188 GCA_041677325.1 Methanoculleus sp. | reverse complement strand
GGAAGACGGCGATCGACGGGAGCGTGAGCAGCCAGTTCGTCTCGTCCATCCTTATGGCGGCGCCGTATGCGGATGAGGATGTGGAACTCACGCTCCCGGCAACCCCGGCGTCGCGATCCTACCTCGACGTGACCGCGGACGTGATGCTCGGGTTCGGGGCGCATATCGAGCGGCAGGGCTACGACCGGTTCCGGGTAGAGAGCGGTAGAACCTACCGGGGGAGGGATTACCGGGTCGAGGGCGATTACTCCTCGGCGTCGTACCTCTTTGCGGTCGCGGCCGTCTGCGGAGGGAAGGTCAGGGTCACGGGCCTGAATCCGGCGTCGGTCCAGGGCGACCGCCGGTTCCTCGACGCCCTTGAGGCGATGGGGTGCCGGGTGATTTTCGGCACCGATGCGGTGACGGTGGAGCGGACGGGCGATCTTACGGGTATCGAGATCGATATGTCCTCGTCCCCCGACACCGTCCAGACGCTCGCGGCGGTTGCGGCGGTGGCGGGTTCGCCGACGACGATCACGGGGACGGGACACCTGCAGTACAAGGAGAGCGACCGCGTCGGGGTGACGGCGGATACCCTCCGGCGGATGGGGGCAGGGGCCGAGGTCGGGGAAGGTTCCCTCACGATCACGCCCGCGCCCCTCCATGGTGTCGCCGTCAATCCGCACGACGACCACCGGACGGCGATGGCGTTTGCCGTCCTCGGGCTTGCGGTCGGGGGGATGGCGATCCGGGAGCCTGAATGTGTGGAGAAGTCTTTTCCGGGGTTCTGGGAGGCGCTCTACGGGGAGGGGCTGTTGTGAAGATCGCCCTCATCGGATTCCGGGGGACCGGGAAGACCTCGGTCGGGCGGATCCTCGCGGATCGCCTCGGTGTGCCGTTCTACGACACCGACGCGCTGGTGGAACAGCGGGCGGGGATGCCGATCCCGGAGATCTTTCGGGCGCACGGGGAGGCGCACTTTCGCGCCCTCGAGCGTGAGGTCGTCGCGTCGCTACGGGATGCGGAGGGCGTGATCGCGACCGGCGGAGGAGCGGTATGCGATCCGGCAAACGTCGCCGACCTCCGGCGGCACGGGAGGGTCTTCCTCCTCACCGCCCCGCCGGAGGTCATATCGGGGCGGATCGCCGGGAGCGACCGGCCGGGGCTGACCGATCTTGCGCCGGAAGAGGAGGTGCAGGCACTCCTTCTCCGGCGAAAGGAAGCCTACTTCGGTGCGGCCGACGTCTGCATCGATACCGGGAGCCGCACGCCGGATGGGGTCGCGGAGATGGTTCTACTCCGGCTCCGCGGCGAGAGCCCCCCCTCTCTCGACGAGCGGGACGGTCTCCTTGAGCGATTCGGGCTCTCCGCCCTCCGCGATGTGATCGACCGCGATCCGGGCCTCATGGTGTGCGGCATCGCCGGGAACCCGTGCGCCCATAGCAGAAGCCCGTTCCTCTACAACCGGCTCTTTGCGCACTTCGGGATGAACTATCACTATACCCGCTTCGAGTGGCCGGATGCGGAAACTATCGTCCGCCTCGCCTCACTCCTCCCCCTGAAGGGTCTATCCGTCACCATACCGTTCAAGGCCGACGTGATGCGTTATCTGGATGAGGTCGATGGACACGCAACGGCGATCGGTGCGGTGAACACCGTCGTCCGGTGCGGCGGGAGGACCTACGGCCACAACACCGACTGGCCGGGCATCCGGGTCCCGCTTGGACACCGGCGGGGGGGCCGGGCAGTGGTGCTCGGTGCCGGGGGTGCGGCGGCCGCGACGGTTTATGCCCTTCAAACGCTCGATATGGAGGTCACGGTGCTTGCCCGGAGGGCGGATGCGGCGCGGGTGCTTGCGGAGCGGTTCGGCTGCCGGTGGGGCGGTCTCGAAGGGTTCAAAGGGGCTGATGCCGATGTTGTGGTGCACGCAACATCGGTCGGGATGGAGCCCGACGCCCGGAGCCTGCTTGCCGTCTGCGATCTCGAGCGGAAGACGACCGTCTTCGACCTCGTCTATACGCCGCCGGAGACGCCGCTTATCCGGGCGGCGAAGGAGGCCGGGTGCGAGACGATACCCGGCACGGAGATGTTCGTCCACCAGGCGGTGGAGCAGTTCCGGCTGATCACCGGGATTCGCGTCACGCCCGAACTGGTGCGGGAGATGCTGTCATGAACACGTTCGGGAGAAACTTCAGGTGCACGACGTTCGGCGAGAGCCACGGGCCGGCGGTGGGCACGGTCGTCGACGGCTGCCCGGCCGGCATCCCCCTCACGGAGGCGGATATCCAGCCCTACCTCGACCGGAGGCGGCCGGGAAAGAGTCCGCTTGAGTCCGGCCGGCAGGAGACCGACCGGGTGGAGATCCTCTCGGGGGTCTTTGAGGGGCGGACGACCGGCGCTCCCATCGCGCTTCTCGTCCGGAACCGGGACGTCCGGTCGGAAGACTACGACGCGCTCCGGGACGTATTCCGGCCGGGGCACGCGGATTACACCTGGCAGGCGAAGTATGGCCTGCGCGATCACCGGGGGGGCGGGAGGAGTTCCGGCCGGGAGACCCTTGCCCGGGTCGCCGCCGGGGCGGTGGCGGTGCGCTGTCTTGCGCCCCGCGGCGTTGTGATCCGGGGAAGAGTCGTCGAGGTGCACGGGGCGACGGAGCCGGGGGCGATGGAGGCGGAGATCCGTGCCGCTCGCGATGCGGGCGACTCCGTGGGGGGGATCGTCGAGGTGACGGCATCCGGGTGCCCGGCGGGGCTCGGCGATCCGGTATTCGGGAAGCTCGACGCCGCCATCGCCGGGGCGATGATGGGCATCGGTGCGGTGAAAGGCGTCGAAATAGGTGAGGGGTTCGGCGCCGCCCGGCTCTTCGGGAGCGAGATGAACGATCCGATCACCGGAGCCGGGTTTTTAAGCAACCGTGCGGGCGGCGTCCTCGGCGGGATCAGCACCGGGCAGGAGATCGTCGTCCGGCTTGCCGTCAAGCCGACACCCTCGATACGGAACGTGCAGCGCACGGTTGATATCGCGGGTAAGGAGCGGGAGATAACGGTCGAAGGACGGCACGACCCCTGCATCGCGCCGCGGATCGTCCCGGTCGCCGAGTGCATGCTCGCGATCGTTATCCTGGACGCGATGCTTGAGCAGGCGAAGTACCGGGGATTCGGAGAGGAATAATTACCCCGGCCCCGGTCTTCGACGGCATCCCTTCTGGC